>CANKMT010000001.1 GCA_947482825.1 Betaproteobacteria bacterium
CCCAGAGAATTCATACCAGTAAAGTCATTGGCAAACTTGAACATGTTCAGGCGACCTAGCAAAACGAGCACGGGCACACCCGCGGTCGCAACGAGCGACAGGATTGCGAACAATTGGCCGCGTGGGCGATTCATCCAGCAATCCGCGCGGACTGATGCCATGGAAGTGCTTTTCCTTCGTCTATCGTCATTCGCCGCCCATGGCCCATGTCCGTGGCCTGTCTTGACGCCAACGTCGTGCTCTGCGGCGGGCCTGCCGCAACACTAGTATTGCTGGATCGCCGGCTTCTGGAACGATGCGCCCTAGTTCCTGGAATTCGGCAATCGTTTCGCCCGTCCGCAGCACCTAAAGTTGGGCATCATTTCGCTGTTTTCGCGATTTTGCGACACGTTCTGTAGACATGTCGTCAGCGGCGACAGGTCGGGTCCGTCAGCCCCTTGCGGTGCCGGCCGAGGCCCTCCGACACCGGCGCCGGATTCGACTGCCTTCGAACACGCCCGAGCCCGCGGTTTTGAGCGCGGTGGCGTAGTGCCTGAACGATCCCGCAGGGACCGGAACGCCTATTTGTTGGCTGTGGCGACTTTTGCCAGAACCCGGTTCTGGCTCTCCGAGGCTTTCTCCAGCACGAGTTTGTAGACGCGCTTCTTCTCGCGGGACGAAGCGTTGCGGATAAACTCCGAAAATGGAGTCGATTCGACAGCCTTGGGTTTGCGCTTGAACGAGAACATGGTCTGTATTGCGTTAGCTTAGGCCGAGAATGCGTCTGACGTCGGCAACACTGTATTTCTCCGGAATATGGTTGTCAATCCGATCCACCCCGGCCCGATAAAACTGTTGCGAGCCATCGTTATTTTTCATCAGCAAATCCACCTGGACGCCTTTGCCCAATTCGGCTTTTAACCGGTTGACCACCTCCCGCGCGGTAAAATACTGGCGCACAAAGTCTTCCGGTTGAATCCTGCGACCCTCCGCAGCTTCACGGGCCTGAACAAACTTCCAAGCCTGCCCGGGTTCCTGATACACATACAGAATCTGTACCGCTCTGCCTCGTTTCAGCGACCGTTGGATGTTTTTCTCCGCGACGGTGTGGCTGGACAGCGTTCCATCGAGCAGAACACTCTGCTTTTGATCGAGAGCAAGATCGTGAATGCGTTCGATGATGGGAACCACTGCCCGCTGGAACAGCCACGAGTTCTCGACGTTGTAGCCAGGCAATTTCTCGCGCAGCTCATCCGGGTCGATACGCATCACCTTTGCGCCTTCCGCGTTCTTGAAATTCAACAATGCAATCGAAGCTTCCGTCTTGCCAGCGCCAGGTGAGCCCGCCATGAATACCGAGACCGGATTGGTTTCGGGAACGAACATCGCAGGATCGGTGAAGCGCCGGGCAATTTCGTTTCGATGCTTCTTTGCGTGCTCGATCGCCGCTTGCTCGATGCGCTTTTCTTCCGGTGTCATTTCCACGGAAACAGTCTGACAATGAAAGGCGCTGTCTTGTTCATGGCGCGCTCCTCCTCAAAGCCGTCGAGGTATTTCAGGAACAGCAGCCACGAGGTCTGCTCGGTGTAGTCGAGCTCCGTGGTACAGCCGGCCTCCTTGCGGAGAATGTCGTCGATGTTGCGGAAGGCTTGTTCGAACATTTAGTAGACGGCTCCATAAAAGGCCATATGTACCGGTTCAGATACGCCAACTGACCGGAGAGCCAATACCCGCGCGGCTATGCGAAAGTAAAAGTGGCGAATTCTAGTCCGGCAGACCCGGCCTGGCGCGAACGCCCATGCTACCTACTTCACGATCTCCAGCAGGTCCACCTCGAACACCAGCGTCGCCCCCGGCTTGATGACCGGCGGCGAGCCGCGGTCGCCGTAGGCGATGCTGGACGGGCAGGTGAGCCGCGCCTTCTCGCCGACTTTCATCATCGCCACCCCTTCGGTCCAGCACTTGATCACGCCGGCGAGCGGAAACGTGGCCGGCTCATTGCGCTTGACCGAACTGTCGAACACCGTGCCGTCGGGCAACGTGCCGTGGTAGTGGACTTTCACGGTGCTCGCCGCGGTCGGCGACGGGCCGCTCCCCTGCTTGAGCGTCTTCACGATCGCGCCTGACGCGGTTTTCTTCGCGCCCGCCTCCGCCGCGGCCTTGGCGATGAATGCCGCGCCCGCCGACTTCTCCTTCTCGGCGCCGGCCCCCGCGCGTGTCTGCGCCATTACCTGGATCTTCGGCCCGAACGTGTCCATGTCGACCTTGATCGGCCGCTTCAGCACGCCGTCGGTGAGCCCGGCGCGGACGAGGTCCAGTTCCGCATCGGTCAGGGCGAATTCGCCGAGCGACCGGCTGATCGCGACTCCCAGTGCGTAGAAAGTCTTGTCCTTGTCGTTGGCAAGGTCAGTGGCCTGCGCGCAGCCGATGCCGGCAAGGGCCGACAGGCAAAAACCAATGATCTTCATTTGCAACTCCCGGGTAGCATTTCCACGCATTCTAGCGTGAGCGCAGTTGCGGCTTTGGGTGCGCCAGCACGCCGGATTCACCGGGGTTCGTGCTACAAAGCGTTTACAACGATCGATTGCGCACAGGTGGCGTGATTCGCTATAAAGGCCGATTCCGCCGTCCCTCGTCAGACTTCCAGAAAGCCAGACCATGCCAGCACCCTCATCCGCTCACGGCAGTTCCCCGCGCCGGCTCTGGCCGTGGATTGTCGCGCTCGTCGTCGTTGCCGCCGCGGCCGGCGCGTACTACTACTTCAACATCTACACCAAGGCGCCTGCAGGTGATGGCGTTGCGGCCCCTGGGGCCAAGGGCGCGGGCGGCAAGGGCAAGGGCGGCCGGGGCGGCGATCGCCCGGTGCCCGTCGTTGCGACTGCCGCAACCACCGGTGACGTCAACGTTTACCTCGCCGGCCTGGGTTCGGTCACGCCGGTGGCCACGGTCGTGGTCCGCAGCCGCATCGACGGACAGCTCATGCGCGTGCTGTTCAAGGAAGGCCAGGCCGTGCGTCCGGGCGACCTGCTGGCCGAGATCGATTCGCGCCCGTATGAGGTCCAGCTGGCCACCGCCGAAGGCCAGATGGCGCGCGACCAGGCGCTGCTGAAGAACGCCGTCATCGACGCGGAACGCTACCGGGTCCTCCTCGCGCAGGACTCGATCGCCAGGCAGCAGGTCGACACGCAGGAAGCCTTGGTCCGCCAGTACGAGGCCACCGTCAAGATCGACCAGGCCGCGATCGACACGGCCAAGCTGCAGCTCGTGTACACGCGTATCGTCGCGCCCATCGGCGGGCGGCTCGGATTGCGCCAGGTCGACCCGGGCAACATGGTGCGCTCGGGGGATGCGAACGGCCTGGTCGTGATCACGCAGCTGCAACCGATCACCGTGGTGTTCATGATCCCCGAGGACGCGCTGCCGCCGGTCATGGCCAAGCTGCGCGCCGGCGCGAAGCTGACTGTGGAGGCCTACGATCGCGCCGACAAGGTCAGGCTTGCCTCGGGGATGCTGCTCACGGCCGACAACCAGATCGACCCGGCGACCGGTACGGTCAAGCTCAAGGCGCAGTTTCCCAACGCGGACAATGCGCTGTTCCCAAGCCAGTTTGCCAACGTGCGCATGCTCGTCGATGTGAAGAAAGGCGCGACGCTGGTGCCTAGCGCAGCGATCCAGCGCGGTACGCCGGGCACGTTTGTCTACGTCGTCAATCCGGGGGGCACCGTCTCGGTGCGCAAGATTTCGGCCGGTCCCGTGCAAGGCGCGTTCACTTCGATCGAGTCGGGAATCGCGGCCGGAGAAGTGGTTGTCGTCGATGGCGGCGACCGCCTGCGCGAAGGCGCCCGAGTGGATGTTGCCGGGCGCGAGGCGGGGGGCAAGGGCGGGTTCAGGAAGGGCGGCGCAGGCAAAGGGGGCGCCGGGCCGGCCGGTGAAGGAAAAGGTGGCGGGGGGGCGCCGGCCAGTCCCGCAAGCCAGGACGGCAGTCCTGCCAAAGGGGGCGGAGCGCCGCAAGGGGGCGACGCGTCCAAGGGGCCGGGCGCGGCCACTGAACAAGGGGGCGCGAGTTCGCCCGGCGGCCAGGGTGGTGGCTTCCAATCATTGACGCCCGAAGAGCGCGCCAAACGCTGGGCCGAAATCAACGCGCGCATCGACCGGGGCGAGTTCGGCGAGGAGATCAAGAAACTCCATGAAGAAGAGCGCAAGCAGAAGATGCGCGAACTGCGCCAGAAGCGTGAGGCCGCTGGCGGCGGCAAAGGTGCGCAGTAACACCGCCGCGCGATGAACCCGTCCCGCCTTTTCATCCTGCGGCCGGTGGCCACGTCGCTGCTCATGCTTGCGATCATGCTCGCCGGCGCAATCGCCTATCGCGTGCTGCCGGTGTCGGCGCTGCCCGAGGTCGACTACCCGACGATCCAGGTGGTCACGCTCTACCCCGGCGCGAGCCCGGACGTGATGACCTCGTCGGTCACTGCGCCGCTCGAGCGCCAGTTCGGCCAGATGGCGGGATTGAACCAGATGTCCTCGACCAGTTCCGGCGGCGCGTCGGTGATCACGCTGCAGTTCTCGCTCGACCTCAAGCTCGACGTGGCCGAACAGCAGGTCCAGGCGGCGATCAATGCGGGCAGCAACCTGCTGCCCTCCGACCTGCCGGTGCCGCCGATCTACAGCAAGGTCAACCCGGCGGACGCGCCGATCATCACGCTCGCGGTGACCTCGAAGACGATGCCGCTGCCGAAGGTTCAAAACCTGGTCGACACCCGGATCGCGCAGAAGATCTCGCAGTTGCCCGGCGTGGGTCTCGTAAGCATCGGCGGGGGCCAGCGGCCGGCGGTGCGAATCCAGGCCAATCCGAAGGCGCTGGCCGCCTATTCGATGTCGCTCGACGATCTGCGTGTGGCCATCGCGGCGGCCAACGTCAACCAGGCCAAGGGCAGCTTCGATGGGCCCACGCGCGCTTCGACGATCGACGCCAACGACCAGCTCAAGTCCGCCGAGGAATACCGAAACCTCGTCGTCTCCTACCAGAACGGCCGGCCGATCCGCCTCTCGGACGTGGCCGACACGGTGGACGATGCCGAGAATGTGCGCCTGGCCGCCTGGGCCAACAAAACCGCCGCGGTGCTGGTGAACATCCAGCGCCAGCCGGGCGCGAACGTGATCGAGGTCGTCGACAGCATCAAGCGCCTGTTGCCGCAGCTGCAGGCGACGCTGCCCGGGTCGGTCGACGTGACGCTGCTGACCGACCGGACCACGACCATCCGCGCCTCGGTGAACGACGTGAAGATCGAACTCGTGCTGGCCGTCGCCCTGGTCGTGATGGTGATCTTCCTGTTCCTGCGCAACGTCGCGGCCACCGCGATCCCGAGCGTCGCGGTGCCGGTGTCGCTGGTCGGCACCTTCGGCTTCATGTACCTCGCGGGTTTCAGCATCAACAACCTTACCCTCATGGCGCTCACCATCGCGACCGGCTTCGTCGTCGACGATGCGATCGTGATGATCGAAAACATCTCGCGCTATATCGAGGGCACCGAGGACACGCCGCCGATGCCGCCGCTCGAGGCCGCGCTCAAGGGCTCCGAGCAGATCGGGTTCACGATCATCTCGCTCACGCTGTCGCTGATCGCGGTGCTGATCCCGCTGCTTTTCATGCGCGACGTGGTGGGGCGCCTGTTTCGCGAGTTCGCGATCACCCTGGCGGTGTCGATCCTGATCTCCGCCGTGGTGTCGCTCACGCTCACGCCAATGATGTGCGCCAAACTGCTGCGCCACAAATCCGAGCGCGAGCAAGGGCGCCTTTACCGCGCAAGCGAACGCCTTTTCAACGGAGTCATCGCGCACTATGCGCGCATGCTCGACTGGGTGCTGGACCGGCAAACGCTCACGCTGCTGGTGGCCGTCGGCACGCTGGCGCTGACCGTGGTGCTGTACCTCGTGGTGCCCAAGGGATTCTTCCCCACGCAGGACACCGGCGTGATCCAGGGCGTGTCCGAGGCGCCACAGTCGATCTCGTTCAAGGCCATGGCCGAGCGCCAGCAGGCGTTGGCCAAGGTCGTGCTTGAGGACCCGGCCGTGGCGAGCCTGTCGTCGTTCATCGGCGTCGACGGCGTCAACGCCACGCTCAACAGCGGCCGCGTGCTCATCAACCTGAAACCCCTTGAAGAGCGCAAAGTCACCGCCACCGAGGTGATCCGCCGCCTGCAGCAGCGCCTGGCAAGCGTCGAAGGCATCGCTCTCTATATGCAACCGGTGCAGGACCTCACCATCGAGGACCGCGTCAGCCGCACGCAGTACCAGTTCAGCGTCGAGGATGCAGACCCGGTCGAATTGAGCCTCTGGGTGCCGCGCCTGGTCGAAAAGCTGCGCGCGATCCCCCATCTCGCCGATGTGGTGAGCGACCTGCAGGACGAGGGATTGCAGGCTTACGTGGAGATCGACCGCGCCACGGCCAGCCGGCTGGGCGTGACGCCGGCGTCCATCGACAACGCGCTTTACAACGCTTTTGGCCAGAGGCTCATCTCGACGATCTTCACCCAGACGACCCAGTACCGCGTGGTGCTCGAAGTCAAACCGGAATTCCAGTCGGGCCTCGCCGCACTCGACTCCATCTACGTCGGCTCCACCAGCGGCCAGCCGGTGCGGCTCTCGGCGGTGGCCCGCGTGATCGAAAAGCCCACGCCGCTGGTGATCAACCACCTCGGCCAGTTCCCGTCGGCGACCATTTCGTTCAACCTCGCCGAGGGCGCGTCGCTCGGCCCGGCGGTCGAGGCGATCCGCGCGGCCGAGAAGGAGATCGGCATGCCGCTTTCGGTGCAGACGCGCTTCCAGGGCGCGGCGCAGGCGTTCCAGGCGTCATTGGACAACACGCTCCTGCTCATCCTCGCGGCGATCGTGACGATGTACATCGTGCTCGGCGTGCTCTACGAGAGCTACATCCACCCGGTCACGATCCTCTCCACGCTGCCTTCGGCCGGTGTCGGAGCGCTGTTGGCACTCATCATCTCGCGCAACGACCTCGACATCATCGCGATCATCGGCATCATCCTCCTGATCGGCATCGTCAAGAAGAACGCGATCATGATGATCGACTTCGCGCTCGACGCCGAGCGCCACGAAGGCAAGGCCCCGCGCGAGGCGATCCGGCAGGCGTGCCTCCTGCGGTTCCGCCCGATCCTGATGACGACGATGGCTGCATTGCTCGCGGCGTTGCCGCTGATGCTCGGCACCGGCGTGGGCTCGGAGTTGCGGCATCCGCTGGGCATCACGATGGTCGGCGGGTTGCTGGTGAGCCAGGTTTTGACGCTCTTTACGACGCCGGTGATTTACCTCTGGTTCGACAAGCTGTCGCGGAGGACGCGTCAGGCGGTGAAGGGGGAGGCGGGGGGGGCGGTATGAACATCTCCCAACCCTTTATCCATCGCCCGGTCGCCACCACGCTGCTGACCCTGGGGATCGCTCTGGCCGGTGCGCTGTCTTTCGGCCTCTTGCCGGTGTCCCCGCTGCCCCAGGTCGATTTCCCGACCATCTCGGTCACGGCGCAACTGCCCGGGGCGAGTCCGGAGACGATGGCCTCGAGCGTGGCCACGCCCCTGGAGCGCTCGCTCGGACGCATCGCTGGGATCACCGAGATCACTTCGTCCAGTTCGCTTGGCTCGACCCGCATCACGCTGCAGTTCGACCTCTCCCGCGACATCGACGGCGCGGCCAATGACGTGCAGGCCGCGATCAATGCCGCCCGCACGCTCCTGCCCACCGGGCTGCCGAACAACCCGACCTATCGCAAGGTGAACCCGGCCGATGCGCCGATCATGATCCTGTCGATGACTTCGGAGACCATGACGCAGGGCCAGATGTACGACGCGGCCTCGACGATCCTTGCGCAAAAGCTCTCGCAGGTCAAAGGCATCGGCCAGGTGACCGTGGGCGGCAGTTCGCTGCCGGCGGTGCGCGTCGAGCTCAATCCGGCTACGCTCTACAAGTACGGCATCGGGTTGGAGGAGGTGCGCGCCGCGATCGTTGCGAACAATGCCAACCGGCCCAAGGGCTTCGTTGAAGACGACAAGCGCCATTGGCAGGTGATGGCCAACGACCAGGCGCGCAAGGCCGCGGAGTACATGCCGGTGGTGATCTCGTATCGCAACGGGGCCGCGGTGAGGTTGTCCGACGTGGCCGAGGTCGTCGATTCCGTGCAGGACCTGCGCAACGCCGGCTTGGCCAACGGCAAGCCCTCGGTGCTGTTGATTCTCAACCGTCAGCCGAACGCCAACATCATCGAAACGGTCGATCGGGTCGCTGCGCTCCTGCCGGTGCTGCGGGCCTCGATCCCGAGCTCGATCGACCTCAAGGTGGCGCTGGATAGAACGCCCACGATCCGCGCGAGCCTGCGCGAGGTCGAGCGCTCGCTGATGATCTCGATGGGCCTGGTAATCCTGGTCGTGTTCCTGTTCCTGCGCAACTGGAGGGCGACGCTGATCCCGGCGGTGGCGGTGCCGGTGTCCTTGATCGGCACGTTCGCGGTCATGCACCTGTGCGGATTCAGCATCAACAACCTGTCGCTGATGGCGCTCACGATCGCGACCGGCTTCGTGGTGGATGACGCGATCGTGGTGCTCGAGAACATCTCGCGCCGCATCGAGGAGGGCGTGCCCACCATGCAGGCGGCGCTGCAGGGCTCGCGCGAGGTCGGGTTCACGGTGCTCTCGATGAGCCTGTCGCTGATCGCGGTGTTCATCCCGATCCTGCTGATGGGCGGCATCGTCGGGCGCCTGTTCCGCGAGTTCGCGGTGGTGCTCTCGGTGGCGATACTGATCAGCCTGCTGGTGTCGCTCACGACTACGCCGATGATGTGCGCCCGGCTGCTCAGGCCTGAAGCCGGCCAGCGTCACGGCCGGCTGTACCGCGCGAGCGAGAAAGTCTTCGCGTGGATGCTGCGCGGCTACGAGGTGACGCTCGGCTGGGCACTGCGCCACGGCCTGTTCATGCTCTTCCTGCTGGCGGCGACGATCTGCCTGAACTTCTACCTCTACACGATCGTGCCCAAGGGTTTCTTTCCGCAGCAGGACACCGGACGGCTGGTGGGCAACATCCAGGCCGACCAGGGCATCTCGTTCCAGGCCATGCGCGTCAAGGTGACGCGCTTTTCCGAGATCGTGCGCGCAGACCCGGCGGTGGAGACCGTGGTTGCCTTCACCGGCGGTGCGCAGCGCAACCGGGCGTTCATGTTCGTGTCGCTCAAGCCGCTTGCAGAGCGCAAGCTTTCGGCCGACCAGGTCGTCGGCCGGCTGCGAATGGCCCTCGCGCGCGAGCCGGGCGCGAGCCTGTTCCTTGTGCCGGTGCAGGACATCCGCGTTGGCGGGCGAGCGGCGAATGCGCAGTACCAGTTCACTTTGCAGGCCGACGAACTCGAGGAATTGCGCCGCTGGGAACCGCGCGTGCGCCGGGCATTGGGAACGTTGCCCGAACTCGTCGATGTGAACACCGACCAGGAAGACAGGGGCCGCCAGACCTCGATCGTGATCGACCGCGACACCGCCTCGCGCATGGGCGTCACCGCGCGCATGGTCGACACGGCGCTGAACAACGCATTCGGCCAGCGCATCGTATCGACCATCTACAACCCGCTCAACCAGTATCGCGTGGTGATGGAGGCCGCCCCTGAGTTCTGGCAGGACCCTGAGACGTTGCAGTACGTTTACGTTTCAGGGCCTGGCGGCAAGCAGGTGCCGCTGGCGGCGATCAGCACCTACGGGCCGACCACCACGCCGCTGGCGGTGAACCACCAGGGCCAGTTCGCGGCCTCGACGATCTCGTTCAACCTGCCGCCGGGGGTCTCGTTGTCGGAGGCCACTGCGGCCGTGAAGGACGCAATGGCCGAGATCGGCGTGCCCTCGAGCGTGCATGGCACCTTTCAGGGCACCGCGCGCGCCTTCCAGAAATCGCTCGAGAACCAGCCGTGGTTGATCCTTGCCGCGCTGGTCACGCTCTACATCGTGCTCGGCATCCTCTACGAGAGCGTCATCCACCCGATCACGATCCTTTCCACGCTGCCCTCGGCCGGCGTGGGCGCGCTGCTGGCGCTGCTGGCTTTCGGCACCGAGCTCAGCATCATCGCCTTCATCGGCGTGATCCTGCTGATCGGGATCGTGAAGAAGAACGCGATCATGATGATCGACTTCGCCATCGACGCCGAAAGGAAGGAGGGCCTGCCGCCCGAGAAGGCGATCTACAAGGCCTGCGTCCTGCGCTTCCGGCCGATCATGATGACGACCATGGCCGCGCTGCTCGGCGCCGTGCCGCTGGCGATCGGGTTCGGCGAGGGTTCCGAGCTTCGCAAGCCGCTGGGCATTGCAATCGTCGGAGGTCTCGTGTTCAGCCAGATCCTGACCCTCTACACGACGCCGGTGGTCTACCTCTACCTCGACCGCTTCGGGCTGTGGGCCGGCCGCCGCTGGACACGGTTCTCGCGGCGCGGCTCACTGCAAGGGCAAGCACAATGAATGCAAAGCGCATCGTCTTGCCATTGGCGACGGCGGCGCTGCTGGCCGGCTGCGCGAGCGTTGGTCCGGACTACGTGAAGCCCGCGGTCGAGGTTCCCGCGGCCTACCGGGAAGACCTTGCTTGGCAGCCGGCGCGCCCGCGCGACCACCTCCCGCGCGGCAACTGGTGGTCGGCCTTCGGCGATCCGCAACTCGACGCGCTGCTCGCGCAGGTCAACGTGTCGAACCAGACGCTGCTCGCGGCCGAGGCCCAGTTCCGCCAGTCTGCGGCGCTCGCGGAAGTTGCGCGCGCCGCATGGTTCCCGACGCTTACCGCCGGGGCATCGCAGACGCGTTCGCGGCCTTCGGGCACCACCGGACCGGTGACCGGGCTCTCGACCTCCAAGCGCACGATCTATTCGACGCCGCTCAACTTCTCGTGGGAGGCCGACGTCTGGGGCCGGATCCGGCGCTCGGTCGAGGCGGGCGAGTCGACCGCGCAGGCCGGCGCCGCCGACGTCGAGAACGCGCGCCTGAGCCTGCAGGCGCAGCTTGTGCAGAATTACTTCCTCTTGCGCGCTATCGACTCGCAAAAGCGCCTGATCGAGAGCACGGTAGCGGCCTATGCGAAGTCGCTCGAGCTCACCAACAACCGTTACAAGACCGGCGTGGTGGCGCGCATCGACGTCTCCCAGGCCGAGGCCCAATTGAAATCGACGCAGGCGCAGTTGCTCGACCTCGGCGTGCAGCGCTCGCAACTGGAGCATGCGATCGCCGTCCTCACCGGCCGCGCGCCTGCCGGGTTCGTGATCGCGCCATCCGATTCTGCGATCCGGCCGCCGTCGCCGCCGCTCGCAGTGCCCGCGGACCTGCTCGAGCGCCGGCCCGACATCGCGGCCGCAGAGCGCAGGGTCGCCGCCGCCAACGCGCAGATCGGTGTGGCCGCGGCGGCCTGGTTCCCGGCCGCCACGCTGAGCGCGAGCTACGGGTTCCAGACCGCAACCGCGGCGCAGTGGTTCACGCTGCCGAGCCGCTTCTGGTCGATCGGACCCGCGCTCGCGCTCACGGTGCTCGATGGAGGGCGCAGGCGCGCGGTGAGCGACCAGGCGATGGCCGCTTACGACGCAAGCGTGGCGAACTACCGCCAGGCCGTGCTCACCGGGTTCCAGGAGGTGGAGGACAACCTTGCCGCCTTGCGCATCCTCGAGGAAGAGGCGCGCGTGCAGGCCGAGGCTGCGGCCGCCGCGCAGCAATCACTCGAATACGCGCTCAACCAGTACAAGGCCGGCATCACGACCTACCTGCAAGTGGTGTCCGCGCAGGCCACCGCGCTCTCGGCGCAACGCACTTCGGCCGACATCCTCGCGCGGCGCATGACGGCGAGCGTGCAACTGGTCAAGGCGCTTGGCGGCGGATGGGAGGCGTCCGCGCTGCCGGCCGGCAAGGACCTCGGCGGGCGCAGCGGGAAGCCGGTTCCGGCGCAGTGATCGAAAGTGGATTCCGGGCGGGTCGGCAAAGGTACAGGGTTGTCCAACGCGGCGCGCCGCCCGCGCTACACCCACACCTGCAGCACGTACTCGAACGCCGCCTGCGCGTTGGTCATGTCCACGCGCTGCATCTTGATGCGGTAGCCGTTCGGCGTCTTCTTCAACTGGTGGACGTAGCTGCCGGCGAAATGGCGCACGGTGTCGCGCCGCAGTTCCAACATGTGGAAGCGTGAGCGCACCACCACGTCGCCGTTGGGCGACTCCTTTTCGACGATGACGTTGCCCACCACGTGGTTGGTGCCCCACAGCGGCCGCTGCGACCACGCGTCCGGGTGCAGGACCCGGTTCATCCTCACGGTCATCAGGTTCTTGTCCTCGGCGAAAATCGACGGGATGCCGTCCCAGTGCCGGTCGGCCGGGTCGGCCGGCATCCAGTAGACGCCTTCGTCAGTGAAGAGATCGATGTAGTCCTGCCAGCGCTTGGCATCGAGCACTTCGGCTTGCTTGTAGAGGAATTGCTCGACCGCGTGCTGGGTCGCGTAGTTGCCGGCCTTGTACGCAGGCAATGAAACCTTGCGCGCCGCGGTCTTCTTGACCGCTTTCTTCACCACTTTCCTGACTGCTTTCTTCGCCATGTCGGCTCCTATGCCCGGGCCATGAACTCGGACCACGCTTTCATCTGGTTTCGCATCGGGGCTTCCGAGGTGCCCATGCCTTCGCCGGTCTCAAGCACGCCGTCTTTCTCGATGTCGCGCCCGTAGTGGCGCGCGAAGCTGACCCAGTCGCCGCCGTCCGACCCGAGGCCCGTCTGGATCTTCCAGAAATTCTCGAGGTCGTCCGCGTTGATCAGCGTGGCGGGGGAGTTGACGAGGTTGTAGTACGCAAGCGCCCGGCGGTAGATCGGCTCGGGCGCGCCCTTGAGGCGGAAGTGCCATATCTCGGTGAGCGTCTTGTTCACGCCGAGCGGCCGCACCGCGCGCAACTGCTGCAGCGGCGACTGCACCGACAGGCCCGGGTAGATCAGCACGTGGTGGATGTTGGTCGAGAGGATCTCCTCCTTCCTTTTCTCGCCGTAGGCCTTCACCAGCGTCTTCTCGTAGGCGAGGGTGTCCGGGTCCTGCGGGCGCAGGCCCATGTAGCCCGCGAGGATGCAGTGGCCGTGGGGGTAGTTGAGGGTCTGGAAGTTGTCCCACTTGTCGATCGTTACCGTCGAGAATGCCGAGAGCATGTGGTAGGCGAGCGGGGCGTGGCCGGTCTTCTTCTCGATCTGCACTTCCACGTCGCGCGCGGCCCGCCCGGTTGACTGGTGCGTCACCGAAGGGTGCAGCGCGTCGAGCTGGTTCTCGAGGAAGATCTTCCAGTTGGAGTTCTGGATCACGCGAAAGCAGTTCGGCACCACC
Source organism: Betaproteobacteria bacterium (assembly GCA_947482825.1). GTDB lineage: Bacteria > Pseudomonadota > Gammaproteobacteria > Burkholderiales > SG8-39 > SZAS-79. The sequence goes on from CANKMT010000001.1 coordinate 13,339, forward strand.
TCGACCTCGCCTTCGGGCGCGCGATCGCAGATGTCGTCGAACGCGATTTTGGAGGGCCCCAGGAATTCCACGAGCGAGGGGCCGTCGGCAACAAGGCTCGCGAAGACGAAGCCGCGGTAGTTCGCCACGCGCGCGGCCTGCTTCATGTTGCAGTCCGGGTTGTCGCGGTTCCAGCGCGTGCCCTGGTAGCCGGATTCCATCATCGGGATGTTCTTGAGTTTGCCGTCGTGGTTGAAGGTCCACGCGTGGTACGAGCAGCGGAAGAATTCCCCGGTGTTGCCATGGCGGTCGCCGCAGATCATCGCGCCTCGGTGGGGGCATCGGTTGTAGAGCACGTTCACTTTGCCATCCGCCCCCCTCACCATCACCATCGGCTGGCGGCCGATCTGCACGGTGTAGTAATCGCCGGGCTTCTTCACTTGTGTCTCGTGCCCGCAGTAGATCCAGACGCGCTCGTGGATGCGCTCCATCTCGAGCTCGAACAGCTGTTCGTCGGTGTAGACCGACTTGTGCACGCGGTCGGGTTCGACGAGCTTGGAAATGGGCGGGTTGCGGTCGGGCATGGGGGCCTCCGGGGTTCGAATAGATGCGGGGTCAGGGATTTGGCGCAGGGCGCGACATTGAACCGCGCCCTGCATCGAGGTTGTGGTGCATGCGTTCGAGCGTCCAGCGCAGCAGGTCGGCGGCGCCCTCCGGCAGGCCGGCGAGCGCCGCGCGGTTGAGGTCCTCCACCGCAGGCCAGATGCGCGCAAACAGCTTCTCGCCGTCTGCGGTGGGCGCAAGGCGAGTCACGCGCATGTCCTCGGCATCCGACAGCCGCGTTAGCCAGCCCGCCTCCTGCATGCGGTCGACCGTGCGCGTGAGCGTGGAGCGGTCGATCGACGCGAGCTCGGCCAGTTCGCTCATCGAGCAGCGCTGGCGCGCGTGCAGCGAAGCGAGCACTCGCCATTCCGGGGCGCGCAGTCCGTGGCCGTCCAGCGCCTCGGCCAGGCGCCGGTCGCGGCCGGCGATCACCTGGGTCAGCCAGAAGAAAACGTGCTTCTCGAGCGCGAAGGCAGCCATCCGTTCACGCTATCGTGCATTTGTTGCATTTGCAAGCGACTGGACTCCCCGGGAGTGATGCGCTGCACAAGCCAAGAGGGAACAGGAATGCGGATCACGAGGCAGTTTTGTTACCAAGGTCCAGCGCCCGGAGGGGACGAAATTGGTCGCGGTTGCACATAATCAGGGCGAGGCGAAACAGGCTGCCGGTGCGCTTGCTTCGGTGCGCCGCACACCGCACCATCGAACCGTGCCGCCGCCCGCCACCTTGCCCGACCCGCCCGATCCACGAACCGAAGGGCTGCGCCTCCGGCGCGCCGGGCTCGAGCCGCGCGGCGCGCCGGTCGAGATCTTCGTCGATGGCCGCCCGACCCCGGCCCTGGAAGGCGAAACCGTCGCCGCGGCGCTGACCGCTGCCGGCCAGCTCGCCTTGAGGGATCACGCCGCGGGGGGCGAGCGCGGCCTGTACTGCGGCATGGGCGTGTGCTTCGACTGCCGGGTCAGCATCGACGGGCGTTCCGGCGAGCGCGCCTGCCTCGCGCTCGTGCGGCCGGGCCTCAGGATCCTGACCGGCGCACAGGCTGATGCGCGCAATGCACCGCCGCGTCCGGAACCTGCAATGCATGAAGAGCGCGTCCAGGTCCTCGTGATCGGCGCCGGCCCCGCGGGGCTTGCTGCCGCCGAAATTGCCGCGGAGTGCGGCTTGAGTGTCCTCGTGCTCGATGAGCGTCCTGCGCCCGGCGGGCAGTACTTCAAGCCCGTGGCTTCGAGCCACAGGGTTGACGGCGGCGTTCCCGGCGCGCGCCAACCCGACCGGCAATTCGACCAAGGCGCCAAGTTGGTCGAGCGCGTGCGCGCATTGGGCGTGCGCATCGTCTCGAACTGCACGGTCTGGGACGCGGAGGCCGGGGCCGAAGGCGGTGCGGTTGTGCGGTCCCTGCAAGACGGCGCACCGCTGCAGGTCGAGGCCGACGCGCTTGTCGTCGCTACCGGAGCCTATGAACGGTCCTGGCCGGTGCCGGGCTGGACCTTGCCCGGCGTGATGACGACCGGCGCCGCGCAGACCCTCGCGCGCTCCTACCAGGTTGCGCCGGGTCGCAGGGTCCTCGTCGCCGGCAATGGCCCGTTGAACCTCCAGGTCGCCGCCGACCTGGCGCGCAACGGCGTGAAGGTCGTCGCTGTGGCCGAGGCCGCCTGTGCACCGTGGCGCGCATCGCCCGCAGACCTTATCAGACTTGCGCGCGCCCGCATCGACCTGCTTCGCGATGGCCTGGCCTACATTAGAACCCTGCGCGCTCACGGCGTGCCGATCCACTTCCGCCATGTGCTCGCTCGCGTGGAGGGCGCCGCCCGGGCCGAGCGGGCCGTGCTCGTGCGCATCGGCGAGGACGGGGCCCCGATCCCTGGCAGCGAATCGACCCATGAGATCGACGCCGTATGCACCGGCTATGGCTTCGCCCCCTCGGCGGAACTCACGCGATTGCTGGGCTGCCGCCATGAACCGGATGCGCGAAATGCGCTCGCGCCAGTGCGCGATGCCGATTGCCGCACCACACTCGCGCGCATCTACGTTGCAGGTGACGCAGGCGGCCCCCGGGGCGCGCACGCCGCGCTTGCACAGGGCCGCATCGCCGGACTCGCGGCAGTGCGCGATATGGGCATCGTTCGGGAGGAACACGCGGTGCAAAAGCAGGCAGCGCACGCTGCGTTGGCGCGCGAGACCGCCTTCCAGCGAAGCTTGTGGAGCGTATTCGCCGCGCCGGATTGCGCTCACCGGCTCGCCGACGACCGAACTCTCGTTTGCCGTTGCGAGAGCGTCACCTTCGGCAGCGTGCGCGCCGAGATCGCGCGGGGCGCGGCCAACCTCGGCGAGATCAAGCGGTCGACACGCTGCGGCATGGGCCATTGCCAAGGGCGCTATTGTTCGCTGACTGTCGCGAGCCTTCTGGCAGCGGCAGGCGCCGCGATCCCGCAGGAGAAAACCTACTTTCGCGTGCAGGCGCCGCTGCGCCCGGTACCGATGGACGCGATCGCCCGCACCCAGCCGGACATCAGCGCTTTCGCCGCGCTCGAAGAGCCTGCAGCCATCGCGCCGGCAGATCGGGGCGAAATCGTCGCCGAGGTCGATACGCTGGTCATCGGCGGGGGCATCGTCGGACTTTGCACTGCGCGCGAGCTGGCGCGCGCAGGACAGGACGTCGCGGTGCTCGAGCGCAATGCGCCGCACGCCGAGGCTTCGGGCACGAATGCCGGCAGCCTGCATGTGCAGTTCCAGACCTTCGGATTCCAGGACCTGGGCGATGCGGCTGCGGTGCGCGCGCCGGTCTCGACGCTCGCGCTGCAGCGCGATTCGGTGCACCTGTGGGACGAGTTCGCCAATGAGACCGATGCGGACATCGAGGTCGCGATCGACGGCGGCCTCACGGTGGCCGACGATGCTGCAAGCCTCGCACACCTGCGGCGCAAGGTGGCGCTGGAGCGCGGGGCCGGCCTGCAGATCGAGATGCTCACCGGCGAAGAGGCGCGCTCGCTCGCACCTTACCTTTCGAACGAAGTCGTGGCAGCGTCGCTGTCGCGCGACGAGGGCAAGATCAACCCGATGAAAGCGGCGCCTGCAGTTCTTGCAGCCGCGCTCGCGGCCGGGGCGCGCGTGCATTCGCACACGCGTATGGTGTCGATCTCCGGCGCGAACGGCAACTTCGAAGTGCGCACCGATCGCGGGGTTTTCAAGGCGCGGCGCATCGTCAACGCGGCCGGCGCGTGGGCGGGCGCCGTGGCGGCGCTGGCCGGCGACTCATTGCCGGTGCGGCCGAACCCGATCCAGATGCTGGTGAGCGAGCCGATGCCGCCGGTCATCCCCTATCACCTCGCGCACGCGACACGGCGATTGACGCTCAAGCAGGCGGCCAGCGGCAACCTCATCATCGGCGGCGGCTGGCGCGCGCACTACGATGCCGGTTCGCGAAGCCTGCGGCCCTCGTTGCAAGGCATTTCCGGCAATCTCGCGGTCGTTCTGCGCATGCTGCCGGGCCTGGGGTCGCTCCACGTGATCCGTTCATGGACCGGCACGGCCTTTGTGACGCAGCCGGCGATCGGCGAATCGGCCCGCGTGCCGGGCCTCTTTCATGCAGTCGCACAGAACGGCATGACGCTCGGTCCGGCCATCGGGCGCCTGTGCGCGGACCTCGTGCTCGGCCGCACTCCGCGGCGCGACCCGAAACCCTATTCGCCAGCGCGGTTTTCGTCTGGGCCGGGCGACGGCCGATAGGAACGGAAGGGGAAATAAAATCCCCCCAGGGATCCGGTTTGGTTCGCGCTGGGTTTCGGCCTGTGTGCCTACGCGCTCTGCACGCGGTTTCTTTGCTCGCCCAGGCCCTCGATCCCCAGCACCACTTCGTCCCCCGGCCGCAAGAACCGCGGCGGGGTCTGGCGCCAGCCGGTGCCGGGCGGCGTTCCCATGATCACCAGGTCCCCGGGCAGCAACCGCATGAACTGCGAAATGTAGGACACGACGTACTCGACGGAAAAGATCATGTCGCTCGTATTCGACTCCTGGTAGCGCGTGCCGTTCACGCTGAGCCAGAGGTCGAGTCGATTGGGATTGTCTACCTCATCACTTGTCACGAGCCACGGCCCGCACGGGCCGAACCCATCGGCGCTCTTGCCCTTGCACCACTCCCCGCCGCGCTCGTTTTGCCAGTGCCGCTCCGACAAATCGTTGAAGACGCAGTATCCCAGGATGTACTGGCCGACGTCCTCGACCGGGACGCGACTCGCTTCTTTTGCGATCGCGACGCCCAGTTCGACTTCCCAGTCGAGCTTGTCCGCGCCCGGCGGCAGGCGGATCGGATCGCCGGGGCCTGCGAGACAGGTCGCGGACTTGATGAAAAGCAGCGGTTCGGCGGGCGTGGCCATCTTCGCGCGGCGCACGCCTTCGCGGTAGTTCATGCCGACGCCGACGACCTTGGAGACCGAAGCAAGCGGGACGCCGAACCGCGTGCGTGAATTCACCTGCGATGCAGGAGCCCCTACGAGTGCCCGTTCCAGGGTCCGGCGCCAGTCGCCGGTGAAAAAGGCAGGCGAGAAGTCCTCGATCCGCCCGTAGAGGTCGCGCAACAACCCATCGGCATCAATGACCCCCGGCCTCTCGTGGCCCGGCGGCCCGACGCGCACGAGCTTCATCTAGAACGGCGCATCGCCCGCCGTCATCGAACGGTGCATTCGCCGGGTGTAGCGCACATCGTCGTAAGGCGTGGCCTTGTGCATCGTGGCGCGGTTGTCCCAGAAGATGAGGTCGCCCGCCTGCCAGCGATGCCGGTAGACGAAGCGGTCCTCGGTCGCATGCGAAACCAGTTCGGCCAGGAACACCTGGGATTCAGGGATGTCCATGCCGACGAAGTTCTTGATGATGTATTCGCTCACGTACAGCGCGCGGCGCCCGGTGACCGGGTGTAGCCGGACCAGAGGCTGCTCGACATCCCTGACGCGATCGAGCTGTTCCTCGGTAAGCGGCGCGGCGTCTGGATACTTGATCGCGCGCATGTAGTTGTAGCTGTGGATCGCGCGCAGGCCATCGACCCGCTTCTTTTGCCTGGCGTCGAGCGCGTCATAGGCTGCCGTCAGCGAGCAGAAGAACGTGTCGCCGCCCTCGGGCGGGATCTCGACTCCGAGCAGCATCGTCATGTCGCAAGGTTTGGGGAAATAGGTGAGATCCGTATGCCAATGCCAACCGACCTTGTGCGCGCCCATCGGTTTGCCTCCCTCCACCGCGTTCGTCAGGATCATGACGCCGGGGTGCTCGGGAAACGTGTGCTCCTTGAGGACGTGGTACTCGAGTTCGCGGAAACGCAGCGTGAACTTCTCCTGATCGGCCGGGGACAGGTCCTGGTTGCGCACCAGGACCAGCGAATTCTTTTCCCAGGCCGAGCGCACCTCCAGGAATTCTTCATCCGACAGGTCGGGGCCGATGCGGCAGTCGAGGATCTCGACGCCGAACTCCGGGTGCAGCGGTCGGGTCTTGAGACTCATGCCCGGTCTCCTTTCATTTGAACTCGAGGCCCTCGGCTTTCATCATGGCGCCGTATCGGGTGAATTCACCGCCGACGAAAGCCCTGAAGGCCGTGCCGTCACGAAAAAAAGGCGGGAACCCGGCACGCTCGGCGACCGTCTGGAACGCCGGGTCCTCGAGGGTCGCGCGGCAGGCCTGCTCGAGCCTGCCGAGGACCGCTTGGGGCAGCCCCTTGGGTGCGGCGAGCACGGCCCAGATCGATGCCTCCACCGGCGGGCCGATCTCGCGTGCGGTCGGGACTTCCGGCAGAGACGGCAGGCGCTGCGCCGTGAGCGCCGCAAGCGGACGCAGGTTGTACGCCTTGAGCAGCACGGTCGTATTCGACACTGCGGTGATCTGCTGCGACAGGATGGCCTGCGACACCGCGCCGCCGCCCTGGAATGGCACATGCGTCCCCACGACGCCGTTCTGGCGCAGGAAGTTCGCCATATTGATGTGGTCGGGCGTCCCGATCCCGGGCGAGCCGTAGAACAGTTTTTCCGGATTGGCCTTGCCGAAATCGATCAGTGCGCGGATGTCCTTGTGCGGGGAATTCGGCGCCACCATCACAATCACCGGCGCGGAATAGATCTGGCAGACGAAGTCGAAGGAGTCCAGGTCGAACGACAGTTTGCGCACATGCGGCAGCATCGCAATGCCTCCCATGCCGAGGATGCCGATCGAGTACCCGTCGGACGCAGAGCGCGCGAGGTCCGCCGCGCCGATCGTGCCGGAGGCACCGGGTTTGTTCATGACCAGCACGCTCTGGCCGAGTTTGGCACCGAGCGCGGGCTGCATCGCCCGCGCGACCACGTCGGTCGAGCTGCCCGCATCGAAAGGCACCATCAGCTGGATTGGACGCGCAGGGTACTGGGCGGTCGAAATCGTTCCCTGTCCCAGGAGAGCCGCGAACGCGAGGCAACGGAAAAAGCGGATGCTCAAGACTCACTCCTCAAGGTCGATGATGTTCGATCCAGTGCCGCGCAATGTCGGCCCTTCGGCACACCCACACGCGCTCGTGCCGGCCGACATAGTCGAGGAACCGGGCCAGGCCCGCGGCGCGGCCCGGCCGTCCGGCCAGCCGCATGTGCAGGCCGACGGACATCATCTTAGGACGCGTGGCCCCCTCCCTATACAACATATCGAACGTGTCCTTGAGGTAGGTGAAGAAGTCTTCGCCGGTGCCGAACCCCGCGGGATTGCTGAACTTCGAATCGTTGACGTCGTTCGTATACGGGATGACCAGGTGCGCGCGACCGCCGACATCGACCCAGTACGGCAACTCGTCGTTGTAGGCGTCGCTGTCGTAGAGGAATCCGCCTTCCTCGACCACCAGGCGCCTGGTGTTCACGCCGGGCGAGGTGCGGCAGTACCATCCCAGCGGGCGCTGACCAAGGGTTCGCTCGAGCGATGCGACCGCCATGCGGATATGCCGGCGTTCCTCTTCCTCGCTCAACAGCCAGTGCTGCACCCAACGCCAGCCGTGACAGCAGGCGTCGTGACCCGCTTCGACGATTGCGCGGGCCGCCTCCGGGTTGCGTTCGAGGGCGAGGGCGCACGCGAACACGGTCAGCGGCAATTTGCGCTCGGCGAACAGGTCCATGAGGCGCCAGAAACCGACCCGGCTGCCGAACTCGTAGACCGACTCGACCGTGAGATCGCGGCTTCCCCGCGGCACCGGGCTCTGCGATTCGGACAGGCCCGTTTCGGAAAATCCGTCGCCGTCCGGAATCGAGTACTCCGATCCTTCCTCGTAGTTGATCACGAACTGCAGCGCAAGCCGCGCACCCCCGGGCCATTTCGGGTCCGGCGGGTTGCGGCCGTATCCGATCAGGTTGCGCGTAGGGGGCTGCGAGTTCGGTGTCATGGAAGCATCCGCCGTCTTTCGGGTCCGGATAGGATCGCCGCAGGCGGGGATTTGCGCAATTCCCATTCCACGAAGTGTCGCCAAAACGAGCGTGGCCGCCGCGGCCGGGGTAACGTAGTCTAGGAGTACGGCTGCGTAAGCTGCCGGACAATTGTCGGACAACTGAGCGAACAACAGAGGGAACGCTTGATGAGACAAAGAGGAACTACCGTTCGCAGTATTGCGCTTGCCGCGGCTTGCGCTTTCGCGGCCCTGATGCCGGCCGCCTCGCGCGCCGCCGACGCTTATCCCGTCCGGCCGGTCACGATGGTGGTGCCTTTCCCGCCCGGCGGCGGCGCCGACATCCTCGCCCGCGTGATCGGCCAGCGCCTGTCGGAAACCTGGGGCCAACCGGTTGTGGTCGAGAGCAAGCCGGGCGCGGCCGGCGTGGTCGGTGCCGGCGCGGTTGCGCGCTCACCCGCCGACGGCTACACGCTGCTGATGGCCGCCGGTGGTGCGGTGACGCCGGACAACATGAAGGACCTCGCGCCGGTGACGCTGGTGAGCGCGCCCCCGTACATTCTCGCGGTCAGCGCATCGATGCCGGTGAATTCGGTGAAAGAACTGATCGCCTTCGCCAAGGCAAAGCCCGGCGCGGCGAACTTCGCCTCATCGGGCCCGGGATCGGCTTCACACCTTGCGGCCGAACTCTTCATGTCGATGAGCCAGGCGAAGATGACGCATGTGCCGTACAAGGGCATCGGGCAGGCCGTCAACGACCTCGTCGCCGGCACGGTGACCGTCATGTTCGGGCCGCCGCCGCCGCTGCTGCCGCATGTACAGTCGGGCAAACTGCGCGCGCTCGCGATCACGGGCAGCGAGCGATCGCCTCTTTTCAAGGACTTGCCGACAGTGGCGGAGTCCGGCGTGCCGGGTTACGAAGCGGTGGGATGGTACGGCGTGCTCGCGCCGGCAAAGACGCCGCGCGAAATCGTCGCGCGCGTGGCCGACGAAATCTCGAAAGCGCTCAAGTTCCCGGCGGTTCAGGAACGCCTCGCTTCGGTGGGTGCGACCCCCGTGGGAAACTCGCCCGAGCAGTTCGGCCGGTTCCTCGAAGCCGATATTGCGAAATCCTGGGACCTGATGAAGAAAGCCGGGGTGGCGCCGTAGTCGGCGACAATACGGCAATGCATTTCGAAACCGACGTACTCGTGATCGGTGCCGGCGGCGCCGGCATGTATGCGGCCATCGAAGCCGCGCGCGGCGGCGCCAGGGTGCTGATTGCCGATCGCAGCCTGATCGGCCGCGGCGGCGCGACCATCATGGCGCAGATGACCGTGGCGGTCGCGGTCGGCGAAGAAGTGCCCGACCACTGGGAGCATCACTATGCCGATACGCTCGCGGCGGGCCGCGGGTTGTGCGATCCGGACCTCGCGCGCCTTTTGTGCGAGGAAGGCCCCGAAGTCATCCGCGAAATGGATGCGTGGGGCGTGGGTTGGGCGAGGACGGAAGGCAAGACCGGCCCGATGAAGCAAGCCTTCGCGCCGGGCCATGACCGCCCGCGCTGCGTGTACGTCGATTTCCTGAACACCGGACCCGCGGTGTCGAAGACCCTGCGCACGCGCCTCATCCGGATGCCGGAGATCCGCCGCATCGGCGACCTGCTGGTCACCGAACTGGTCCTGCGCGACCGCAAATGCGTCGGCGCGACCGCGTTGCATCTCGCTACCGGCGGGCCGGTGACGATCTCGGCCGCGGCCACCGTGGTTGCAACAGGCGGCCTGACGCGGCTTTATCAGAGGAACAGCGCCTCGGCCAACATGAGTGGCGACGGCTACGCGCTTTGCCTCGCGGCCGGCGCGGAACTCGTCGACATGGAGTTCGTGCAGTTCTTCCCGATCGGCCACCTCGCGCCGAGGCTGATTGGCATGGACCCGATCATGTGGGACCCGTTCCGCTACAAGCTCGGGGGTCGGCTGCTGAACGGCAATCGCGAAGGCTTCGTCGAGAAGTACGGCGCCGTGGACAACGGCAAGTACGTCGTCACGCGCGACCTCGCCACTTACGCGATCATCAAGGAGGTCGAGGCCGGCCGCGGCTCTCCGCATGGCGGCGCGTGGCTTTCGTTCGAGCATTGCAGCGAGGCTGAACTGCGCGCGGCCGGCGGGCCGGTGATCGACCGCCTCGCAAAGAACGGCATCGACCTCACGAAGCAGGCGATCGAGGTCGCGCCGATTGCGCACTATCACATGGGCGGGGTGCGGGCCGACACCTCGATGGCCACGCGCGTGCCGGGGCTCTACGTTGCGGGCGAAGCGGTCGGCGGCGCCAACGGTGCGAACCGCCTGTCGGGCAACGCCATCACCGAAGCGCTGGTGTTCGGGCGCAAGGCCGGGCGCAGCGCGGCCGCGCGTGCGAAGTCAGCGGGCAAGGCGAGGGCGGGCGAGGCTGCGTTCCGCGAATCGGCTGCGCGCCTGAATGAGGGCAATGCCACGCGCGACTTGAATCCCGCGGCGATGATTGAAGAGCTGCAGGCGCTGATGCAGAAGGAGGCCGGGCCGTTTCGCACCGGCGAGGGCCTTGCGCGCGCGCTCGGCCGCATTGCGGCAATGAGCGAATCGCTCCCCGCAGTAAAACCGCCCGCTGGCAAGCCCTACGACACTGAACTGGCCGACTGGCTCGACCTGTCCACCATGCTGAGCGCAGCGCGCTGCGTGGCTTCGTCGGCGCTCACGCGCACCGAGAGCCGCGGCGCGCACCAACGCGAGGATTTTCCCGGCATGGATCCGGCATGGCAGAAGAACCAGGTGATTGCATGAGCGCCATTGCGCAATTGAGGATTACGCGGGGTACACAGGGTGAAGCGTCGCGCGTGGAGATCCACGAAGTGCCCTTCGAACCAGGCCAGTCGGTGCTCGATGCGCTGCGATGGATCCGCGCACATCGTGATCCCTCGCTTGCGATCCGCTATTCGTGCACCAGCGCGAACACCTGCAAGGAATGCATGGTGTCCGTGGATGGGAAGACTGTGTATGCCTGCACTGCGCGGCTCGAAGCACGCGAGATGAACGTGGCGCCGTTGCCGAACAAGCGCCTGATCCGGGACCTCGTCACCGAAATCGCGCCGCCGGACGAGCGGCTCGGGCGCGAACAAGAAAGCCGATAACGTCGTCTTGCCATTTCCCGATACTGTAACTCTAAAACTTAGTGTAAAATGGAGTTATGTACTCGCGAATGCTTTCGGCTCCCGCGTCCCAAAGCTTCTTTCTTTTCGGTCCGCGCGGCACCGGAAAGACGGCTTGGCTGCGCGATCGATTCCCAGCGGCGCCGTCTTTCGATTTGCTCGATTCGGCCACTTATACCGAGTTGCTCGCGTCGCCGCGGCGGCTGGAGGACCGGATCCCCGCCAAGTATCGTGGTTGGATAGTCATCGACGAGATTCAGCGCGTACCCGAACTGTTGAACGAGGTGCATCGCCTGATCGAGGCGCGTGGCCTGAAATTTGTCATGACCGGCTCCAGCGCCCGCAAGTTGCGCGCGCGTGGCGTGAACCTGCTTGCCGGCAGGGCGCTTACGCGGCACATGCACCCGCTCACGGCCGCTGAAATGGGGGGCGATTTCGACTTGGCTCGCGCGGTGCGGTTCGGCACGCTGCCCTTTGCCTGTACCACCGATCAGCCGAGGGAGTATCTCGCCAGCTACGTCTCCACTTACCTTCGCGAGGAAGTGCAGCAGGAGGGGCTGACTCGCAATCTGGCCGCGTTCGGCCGGTTTCTCGAGTCGGCGAGCTTCTCGCAAGGGTCCGTGCTGAACATGTCGGCTGTGGCGCGCGAATGCGGCGTGCATGGCAAGGTTGCGGAGGCCTATTTCGGCATTCTCGAGGACCTGATGATCGCAGTGCGCATCCCGGTATTCGCGCGGCGGGCGAAGCGCCGCCTGGTGGCGCACCCCAAGTTCTACTTCTTCGACGCCGGCGTTTTTGGCGCGATCAGGCCAAAGGGGCCGCTCGACTCGGCCGAAGAATCCGCCGGGGTGGCGCTCGAGACCCTGGTTTTGCAGCAACTGCGCGCGCTCAACGATTACGGGCGGCTAGGCTACGGACTGCACTACTGGCGAACCGCATCGGGCGACGAGGTGGATTTCGTGCTGTATGGCGAGCGCGGCATGCACGCGTTTGAAATCAAGTCCGGTTCGCGAGTGCGCGCCGAGGATTTTCGCGGCCTGCGCCGCCTGCAGGAGGACTATCCGGAGGCGCGATGCTATCTCTTGTACGCAGGAACCCGCCGCTGGCACGATCAAGGCGTCGAAGTCCTGCCGCTCGCCGAGGCGCTGCCGGGACTGGCAAAATTGTTGTGACACAGCCCCACTGCCGCATCGAAGCCCGGCCATCGCGAAACGCCTTGCGGCAATGCCGAAAGGGCGCCGGGCTCCAGGAATCCGAAATCGACGAATACCGTTCCGGGCGCGACATTGACAATGGTGAAGTTCGAAAATGCCGGCTGCTCGGATGTGATTGATTCCGACAGTCGCGGGCTGCAAAAATGTGTATAGTACGCCAGCATTTTTACCGTCATAATGCTGGCAATGTATACACGTAATCTGCCACTTCCCGAGCGCTCGTTTCTGCTGCTTGGTCCGCGCGGCACGGGCAAGACCACCTGGCTGCGCGGGTGCCTCCCGCGCGCGCGCTGGTACAACCTGCTGCTCGATCGAGAATTGCTGCGCTTGATGCGCGAACCCGGAACCTTCCGCCGCGAGATCGAAGCCCTCCCGCACGGCTCTTGGGTAGTCGTGGACGAGGTGCAAAAGCTGCCGTCGATTCTGAATGAAATCCACGACGCGCTTGCCGCCGCGCCGCGGCGCTGGCGCTTCGCGCTTACCGGATCTTCGGCACGCAGGCTGCGGCGCGATAATGTGAACCTATTGGCCGGGCGGGTCGTGACAAGGCGCATGCTGCCGCTCACGGCCGCAGAAATCGGCGGTGCGCCGACGGCCGACGATCTTCTGCGCTTTGGCGGGCTGCCGCTGGTGCGCAACGAGCGAGCCCACGCGGCGCGCATCGATTTGCTCGAAGCGTACGTTGAAACCTACCTCACACAGGAGATCCGTGCCGAAGCGCTCGTCCGCAGTCTGGAGTCGTTCACGCGCTTTCTCGAAGTTGCGGCGCTGGCCAACGCTCAGGTAACCAACGTGGCATCGCTTGCCCGCGATTCCGCAGTCGCGCGACCGACGGTGCAGGGATATTTCGAGGTTCTCGTCGACACGCTGATCGGTGCGTGGTTGCCGGCTTGGCGAGCGCGTGCCAAGGTCAAGGAGGTGAGTCACCCGAAGTTCTACCTTTTCGACACGGGCGTGGTTCGCGCGCTGTCGAGGCGGTTGCGAGAGCCTTTGGAAGGCGCGGAACGCGGGATGCTGCTCGAGACCCTGGTGTTTCATGAATTGCGCGCGCAGATCGCCTACTCGGGATGCGGCGGGGAACTCTCGTACTATCGGACGCCATCGGGTACGGAGATCGATTTCGTGTGGCGCCGCGGCAGGCTATCTGTCGGAATTGAAGTGAAGGCGGGCACCCGCTGGAGGCCGGAGTACGCACGCGCGCTTGCGCAGTTGCACGGCGCCGGAATCGTGACCGACTGCTGGGGCGTCTACCTCGGCGACGCGCCGCTCCAGGACGGTCCGGTCCGGGTATTGCCATTACCCATGTTTCTGCGCGAACTTTCAGCCGGCCGGGTTCTCTCCAGTGCAAAGCGGCGATAGATGGGAATAGGGTCTGGCCGGCCGTTCAATGCTTTGAATTTTCGCCGGTTGGTCGGGGCGAAGCGGTGATGCGGCAGTACGTCCGACACCAGGAAGCGGAGGATCGACGGCTGGAACAAGCACAGCTTTGGCCATAGGTGGCCTCCTTCTGTTAGTCGCGGCCCTTGCCGTGGCCCTTGTCGTGGCCGTCATGCTTTTCCTTCTTGACCTTGACCTTGCGGTACCCCGGTTCAGGCGCCCAGTGGCCCACGGGCCGGATGTAATGGCCTTCACGCTGGTCCCAGCGGTCGGGATCCCAGCGATATCCGGGACGCTCTACGATCTGGCGGCCGCGGACCCAGACGTGCCGATCTCCGCTCCAGGCCCAATACCCCGGCGCCCAGACGTAGCCCGATGCAATCGCCGGCATCACTTCGAACTGCGGCGACGGCGGGGCGAGGCTGATGTTGACGTTGATCTGCGCGTACGCAGTGCCTGTCGCGAAAGCCGCCGCGATCAGCTGCGCCAACACGAGGCGCCGCAAAGTACCCGGGTTTCGCATGGCTTACTTGATGCGCATGTCGTTCTTGACCGAGGTCACGCCGCGGATGTCGCGCGTGATGCGGAGCGCTTCGCCCATCGCGTTCGCCGAGCTCACGAAACCGCTGAGCTGGACTGCGCCCTTGAAGGTCTCGACGTTGACTTCGGTGGCCTTGACCGAAGGGCTGTCGACCAGCGCCGTCTTCACCTTGGTGGTGATCCACGAGTCGGTGACGTATTCGCCGGTGCTTTCCTGCGTGGCGTTTCCGGCGCAGCCTGCGACGGCGACCATGAGGGCTGCGATTGAGAATGCGGCAATGCGCTTGAACTGGTTCATTTGATCTCTCCGGTGGGGGAAGAAGAATCCCGAAACACATTGTGGCGGCGCCGCTCGGCGTCTTCTGTGCGTTCGCGTACACAGGGTGCGGAGAAGGGGGACGAAAGGCTAGAATTTCCCCATGAACATCCAGCGCAGCGTTCGAACCCCCATCCTTGAAATCGGCTATCTCGAATCCGGGCCACCCGCCGGCCCGCCGGTGATCCTGCTGCATGGCTGGCCCTCGGACGTGCACGACTGGGACGCCGTAGCGAAAGGCCTCGCGGAATCCGGCTACCGCGTGCTGGTGCCCTGGCTGCGCGGGTTCGGCCCGACGCGCTTCCTCGACCCGGCCGCGCGCCGCAGCGGCCAGCAGGCGGCGATCGGCGCGGACCTCAAGGATTTCATGGATGCGCTCGGCATCGACAGCGCGCTGCTCGCGGGCTACGACTGGGGTGGGCGCGCGGCCTGCGTCGTCGCGGCCTTGTGGCCGGAGCGCGTGCGCGGGCTGGTTACGATCAACGGCTACGCGATCCAGGACATCCGCGCCGCGTGCCTCGCGCCCGCCGACGAGTTCCAGGAGCAGCGCTACTGGTACCAATGGTATTTCCACACCCCGCGCGGCCGCGAGGGCCTCGCGCGCAACCGGCGCGGCATTGCGAAGCTGCTCTGGAAGCTGTGGTCGCCCAACTGGAATTTCAGCGATGCCGAATTCGAGGCGACCGCGGCGAGTTTCGACAATCCCGACTTCGTCGACATCACGATCCAGTCCTACTGCCATCGTTACGGGAACGCGCCCGGCGACCCGGAGTACTACGCCCTCGAGCAGCAGCTCGCGGTGCAGCCGAAGATTTCGGTTCCGACCGTCGTGCTGCACGGCGAATGCGACGGCGTCGGCCCGTCCGGGCAGTCGGCAAATGCCGGTCGCCATTTCACCGGACGGTTCGAGCGGCAGGTGATTCCTGTCGCCGGGCATTTCCTGTCGCGCGAGAACCCGGAGTCGGTCGTGCGGGCGGTGCGCTCGTTGGGCTAGTTTTTTTGCGGCTCTGCCGTGCTGCCGCGCAAGACCAGCTCGAAAGGCAGAGTCTGGAACGCGGCATGCTCCTTTCCTTCGAGTCGTGCGATCACCTGCTCCGCGGCGGCGCGGCCGACTTCCACGATCGGCGTGCGGATGCTGGTGAGCGCCGGCGTCTGCGTCGCGCCGAGGTCGGTGTTGTCCACGCCGGTGATCGAGATGTCCTCGGGGATACGCACGCCGGCTTCACGGCACGCGATCATCCCGCCGACCGCGAACACGTCGTTGGTGCCGACGACCGCGGTCGGTCGATGCTCGAGGGCCAGCAGCTTTCTCATCATTGCGGCCGAGGCGGCCAGGCTGATCGGCCCGTATTGAACGCACTCGTCGGCCAATGCGAGTCCGGCCTGCGCGAGCGCAGCACGCATTCCCGCGCCGCGTTCAGTAGCGCGGTCGTTGCCTTCGGTCGGCGCGGAGAGCAGCCCGAAACGCCGGTGGCCGAGGCCGATCAGGTGCTGCGTCATCGCAAAAGTCGCCGCGCGATTGTCAAAGCCGATGCTCGGGTGCTGGCGCATCGGGTCGACGCCCCAGGTCAGCACATAGGGCCGCCCATAGTTTTCGAGCAGCGCGAAGAGCGCCGGGTCGTGGTGCAGGCCGACGAACACGAAAGCGTCGACGCCATGTCCAACGAGTTGCTTGGTGATGCGCAATTCGGCGGCCAGGTCGTAGTGGTGCTCGGCCAGCACCATCGAATAGCCTTCGGCGTCCAGTACGGCCTGCATCGCGCTCGTCGTGCGGGCATACAAGGCGTATTCGAACGAAGGCACCACGGCGCCGACCATGCGGCTGCGGTGGCTGCGAAGGGCGCGCGCTGCGCCGTGCGGGACATAGCGCAGCTTGGTGACCGCTTCGCGCACGAGGCGCTGCGTTTCGGCGTCCACCTGCTCCGGATTGTTGATGACGCGCGAAACCGTGGCCGTCGAGACGCCGGCCAGGCGCGCCACGTCCTTGGCGCTCGAGCGCTTGTCCCGGGACGGGGCGGTTACCTGCTCTGTGGGCGTCGCGGACATCGGAATCGGGGCCTAAAACCGGCATTTTGTATTCGATTGCATGAATTGTGCCTGATCTTGTGCGTTGCAAACCGGATTCGTATCGGGGTTGTGCCTGCCGGGAGGCGCTGATACGATCCATGTAATCGAATACAAATTCGCCCGACGCCCGTCTGGGATACAAAGGAGACTCGCATGAAAAAGCGTTCCCCCATGGACCACGCGCCGCAGCTACCCGGCCGCCGCAATGCGCTTCGCATGGGCGCCGCCCTAGGCGCCGCCGGGGTGCTCGGCCCGAACTTCGCCTTTGCACAGGACGACCTCGCCGCCTATCGCAGCGCCAAGATCAACTGGAAGCAGGCCGAAGGCGAGTCGATCACCGTCGCGGTGATCCCGGCGAGCTACTTCGAGAACCTGATCTCGCTGCAACCGCAGTTCGAGACGCTCACCGGCATCAAGTTGCGCTTCGAGAAAGTGCCGCCCGGCCAGATCCGCCAGAAAGCGATGCTGGACCTTTCGTCGAAGACTGCAACGTACGCAACGCATGCGGCCGACCCCATGTACTACCCGCTCTACGTCGCCAACAAGTGGGCCGAGCCGCTCGACAAGTACTTGAACGACGCTTCGCTCACCGATCCGGCGTGGTTCCGCTTTGATGACATTATCAAGGCCTGGCGCGACGCCGACTCGGTCGATGGCAAGCCTTACGGCATCCCGTTCGACGGCGAAGTGACCGTGCAGGTCTATCGCAAGGACCTCTACGAAGCCAAAGGGCTCAAGCCGGCCGACACTTACGAGCAACTCGTCGCCAACGCGAAGGCGCTGAACGACCCGGCCAACCGCACCTACGGCCTCGCGCTGCGCGGCTTCTCCGGTGCCGGCCAGAACATGTACATCTACCCGTCGCTGTTCCGTGGTTTCGGCGGGAGCTGGGGCAGCGGCAACAACATCGTGGTCAATTCACCGGAAGCCGTTCGCGCGCTCACCTGGTACGTCGATACGCTCACCGCCTATGCGCCGCCTGCCGTGCGCAACTGGAACTGGCCGGACATCGCCGATGCGTTCTCGCAAGGCACGGTGGCAACCTATATCGACGCGCATTCGTCGGCTGCGGTGATCAACAACCCGGAAAAATCCAAGGTCGTCGGCAAGATTGCCTACGCGCGCTGGCCAAAAGGGCCGAACGGCAAGCGCGTGACCTCGATCTGGAACTGGGGCTTCCCGATCAATGCGGCGTTGTCGGAGAAGGCCAAGCGAGCCACTTGGCTCTTCATCCAGTGGGCCGCATCGGCCGAGACGCAGGCACGCACGTCATGGAAATTCGCCGGGCCCGCGAAGCGCTCGGGCATCAACCGCATGTCGCTTTGGCGTTCGGCAGATTTCGCCGCGGCCATGAAAGGCGCAGGCGACAACTTCATTCCCGCGGCACTCGAGTCTCTCGAACATGACACCGACGTCGATTGGCGCCCGCGCGTGCCGCAGTGGCCGGCGATCGGCGAGACGATGGCCACCGCGATCCAGGCTGCGCTCGTCGGCCAGAAGAAGCCCAAGGAAGCGCTGGACGAGGCGCAGGCGCGCATCCAGCAGATCCTGAAAGGTTAGGTGCGTGGGGTCAGGCACGAAGCCTGCGCGATCCTTGGCCGCGCAGGAGCGCCGCTTCGCGCTCGCGCTTTTCGTGCCGGCGCTGCTCGTGCTGCTGCTGACCACGACGGTCCCGTTGGTCTACCTAGGCTGGACCAGCTTGCAAAAGCTCGACATGAGCATGCCGTGGCTGTCGGGGTTCGCAGGCCTGGGCAACTACGCCAAGATGGGCGGCGACCCGCGCTTCTGGAATTCGCTGGTGCTCACCGGGGTCTACACCGGCACGACCGTTGTCCTGCAGGTGATCATCGGCCTGTCGCTTGCGCTGCTGGTGCTGCAGATCCCGAAAGGGCAGGGCCTGCTGCGGGTCGCGGCGATCCTGCCGATCGTGCTTGCGCCCGTGGTGGTGGGCCTTTTCTGGCGCACGCTGGTGCTCGCGCCGGATTTCGGCCTCGTCGATCTCGTGACGCGCACCGTGGGGCTCGGGAGCCACAACTGGCTCGGCGACCCGCAACTGGCGCTGATCTCGGTGATCGCGATCCACACCTGGCAGTGGACTCCGTTCGCATTTCTCGTGCTGCTCGCTACGCTGGCCACGCTGCCGCCGGACGTCTATGAGGCCGCGCGCCTGGACCGCGCCGGCGCGTGGCAGCGGTTCTGGCATATCACGCTGCCGCTGATCCGTCCCGCGATCGTCATGGTGGTGATCCTGCGCATGATGACTGCGCTTTCAGCATTCGCCGCGATCTTCGCAGCCACCGGCGGCGGGCCGGGCTCGGCGACCGAGATCCTCAACCTCTATGCGTACCGGACGTCGTTCACCGAACTGAACCTCGGCTACGGCGCGTCGCTTGCGATGGTGCTCCTGTCGATCACGATGGCGATTTCGTACCTGATGTTCCGGTTGCGGCGGGCGCGCTCATGACCGGCCGCAAGCCCTTTCGCAGCCTCGCGCTCGCCGCAGTCGCCGGTGTCGGCCTCGCGGTGTGGGTGTTCCCGGTGATCTGGGGCCTGCTGACCTCGTTCAAGACCGAGCGCGACGTGCTGGCCTATCCGCCGGTGTGGTTCTTCAAGCCGACGCTGGACAACTACCGCGAAGTGATCTTCGGCGCCTCCTCGATCATGCCCAACCTGTGGTCGAGCCTGGTGGTGTCCACGTCGGCGACGTTCTTCACGATGCTGTTCGCGATTCCCGCGGCCTACGCGCTCGCCCGCCTCAAATACCCGGCCAAGCGCGCCTCGGGCTTCTACGTTCTCGCCACGCAAATGCTGCCGCCGGTGGGCCTCATCATTCCCTATTACCTCGCCCTGCAGAAGGTCGGCGGGTTGGACACGTACAGCGGGCTCACGCTGATCTACCTCACGTTCTCGCTGCCGTTCGCGATCTGGCTGATGGTGTCCTACTTCGAGGACATCCCGTTCGAAATGGAGGAGGCCGCGCTGCTCGATCGCGCCGGTCGCCTGCGCACGCTCTGGTACGTGATCCTGCCGCAGGTGCGCGGCGGCATCGCGGTGACTACGATCTTCGTGTTCCTCAATGCGTGGAACGAGTTCATGTTCGCCGTCGTGCTCGGCGGCAACCGCGTGCGGCCGGTCACGGTCGCGATGTTCAACTTCATCTCGGTGGAGCAGACCCAGTGGGCCAAGGTGGCTGCCGGGGCCATGCTCGCGATGCTGCCGGTGATCCTGATCGGCCTGTTCGCGCAACGCCATATCGTGAAAGGACTCACCGTGGGCGCAGTCAAGGGAGGCGGGCGGCGATGAGCGGCAACGAGGCAATGCGCGCCTCCGCGAGCGTTCGGATCGAAGGGGTGGTCAAGCGCCATGGAACGACCACGGTGCTCCACGGCGTGGACCTGGCGATCGAGCCGGGCGAGTTCTTCGTGCTGCTCGGGCCCTCTGGCTCGGGCAAGACCACCACGCTGCGGATCCTCGCGGGCCTGGAGCCGGTGAGCGACGGCCGCGTTTTCATGGACGAAGTCGACGTAACAATGCGCGAGCCGGGCGAGCGCGACGTCGCGATGGTGTTCCAGAGCTACGCGCTCTACCCGCACATGACGGTGGCGCAGAACATCGGCTTCCC
Source organism: Betaproteobacteria bacterium (assembly GCA_947482825.1). Lineage (GTDB taxonomy): Bacteria > Pseudomonadota > Gammaproteobacteria > Burkholderiales > SG8-39 > SZAS-79. The sequence continues at coordinate 33,593 of CANKMT010000001.1, forward strand.
GCTCAAGATGGTCGGCACGCCATCGGTAGAGGTCGCCGCTGCGGTCAACGAAGCAGCCGCAAAGGTCGGCATCGCGCACCTGCTCGGGCGCACGCCGGGCCAGCTCTCCGGCGGCCAGCAGCAGCGCTGTGCACTGGCACGCGCGATCGTGAGGCAACCGCGCCTGTTCCTGCTCGACGAGCCGCTGTCGAACCTCGACGCCAAGCTGCGCATGGAAACCCGTCTCGAACTGCACGCGCTGCAACGCAACCTCGGCGCGACCACGGTGTACGTCACGCATGACCAGGAAGAGGCGATGACGCTCGCCGACCGGATCGCGGTCTTCATGGACGGGCGCATCGTGCAGGTGGGCACGCCGCGCGAAGTGTTCTCCACGCCGCGCACGATCGAGGTCGCCGGGTTCATCGGCACGCCGGCGATGAACTTCGTGTCCGGCGCGTGGAGCGGCGCCACGGTGACGGTCGCGGGAGTACCGCTCGCCGTACGCGCGTCGACCGACCAGCCGCGCGAAGTGAAGCTCGGCGTGCGCCCGAACGACCTGCGCATCGTCGCCGAAGGACTGCCGGCGCGGATCGAACGGATCGAGGACCTCGGCGACAGCTGCATCGTGAGCTTCGCCGCCGGCGAGAGCCACCTGAAACTGAAGAGCGATCGCCTCCATCCGGTGAAGGAGGGCGACGAAGTGCGCCTCGCCTTCGAGCCGGGCGCCGAGCATTTGTTCGACGCGCAGACCGGCGCGCGGCTCTGAATACCACCAAAACGGGAAAGACATGAAACCGACCAAACCGAACGTCGTCCTGATCCTGAACGACGACATGGGCTACTCCGACATCGGCTGCTACGGCGGCGAGATCGACACGCCGAACATCGACCGGCTCGCGGCCAACGGGCTGCGCTTCTCGCAGTTCTACAACACCGCGCGTTGCAGCCCCTCGCGCGCCTCGATGCTCACCGGCCTGCACCCGCACCAGACCGGCGTCGGCATCCTCACCTACGATTCGGGGCCCGAAGGCTATGCCGGCAACCTCAACCACAAGTGCGTGACGATCCCGCAGGCGTTGAAAGCGTCCGGCTACAAGACCTACATGAGCGGCAAGTGGCACGTGGCCAGCAGCTTGACCAAGCCCACGGACACGTGGCCGCTGCAACGAGGGTTTGATGAGTTCTACGGCACGATCATCGGCGCCGGCAGCTTCTACGACCCGAACACGCTCACGCGCGGCAACGAGAACGTCGAGCACGAGGCGCGGAAGGAGGGTTTCTTCTACACGGATGCGATCAGCGACCAGGCGGTGGCCTATATCGAAAGGCACCGGCGCGAGAACCCGGACCAGCCGTTCTTCGAGTACGTCGCCTATACCGCGCCGCATTGGCCGCTGCATGCGCACGACGAGGACATTGCGAAGTACAAGGGAAGATTCGATGCGGGCTGGGACGCGCTGCGCGAAAAGCGGCTGGAGAAGCTCGTCGCCTCCGGCCTCCTCGACAAGGCGTGGAAGCTTTCCGATCGCGATCCCACCCAGCCGCCGTGGACCCAGGCCGAGCACAAGGCGTGGCTGCTGCGCTGCATCGAGGTCTATGCCGCGCAGATCGACCGCATGGACCAGGGCATCGGCCGCATCCTGAGGGCGTTGGAGACAACCGGGCAGATGGACAACACGGTGGTGATCTTTCTGGCCGACAACGGCGCCTGCGCCGAGGACATCCCCGAGAACGTGACGATCGATGAGCTGGTCAACAAGTTGATGATCGCCAAGTCGCATACGCGCTCCGGCGAACCGGTGCAATTCGGCAACAACCCGGAGCGCATGCCGGGGCCGGAGAACACTTACCAGAGCTACGGTCAGGCTTGGGCCAACCTGTCGAACTCGCCGTTCCGGTTCTACAAGCACTGGATCCACGAAGGCGGCATCTCGACACCCATGATCGTGCACTGGCCCAAGGGCATCGCCGACAAGGGCGCGATCCGCCATGCGCCGGGATACTTGCCGGACATCATGGCCACGATCCTCGACGTGACCGGCACGCCGTACCCGCAGGCGTGGGAGGGCAAGCCGGTCGAGCCTCTCGAAGGAAAATCGCTCGCGCCGGTGTTCGCGAAAGACGGCCTGGATCGCCCGCCGATGTTCTGGGAGCACGAAGGCAATGCCGCGGTGCGGATCGGCAAGTGGAAGCTCGTGCGCGACTATCCGAGGGCGTGGGAACTCTACGACATGGAACCCGACCGCACCGAACTGCACGACCTCGCTTCGAAATTCCCCGAGCGCGTTGCGGACATGGCGCAGCAGTACGAGGCCTGGGCAAAGCGCTGCGGCGTGATTCCGCGCGAGAAGATCATCGCGCTGATGAAAAACCAAGGTGTGACGCGCGCGTTCTGGGAGAAGGAGTAGGGCGGCTGGGGATGAAGTCCTGTTGCACGCCGGGTGCAGCGAAGGGCGGGGATCTTCAGGCGCTCCCGCCTTCGACGCTGTCACCGGGGCCGGTGAAGGCGGTAGACCTCATCCGCATTCCTGAATCGGAATTCACGATGGGCAACGATTCGCCCGAAGCGGTGGAGGGGGATGGCGAAGGGCCTTCGCGGCGCGTTTCCGTTTCGGCTTTTTCCATTGCGCCGAGGACTGTTACCAACCTCGAGTTCGGCGACTTCGTTCGCGACACCCGCTACGTGACCGAGGCCGAGCAGGCGGGCAGTTCCTTCGTCTTCTACCTGCAGCTTACGGAAGACGTGCGCAACCGCGCGCGGCAGCACGCGACCGGCCTGCCGTGGTGGCTGCCGGTGGAAGACGCCTCGTGGCAACGTCCCGAAGGCGCCGGCTCGCAAATCCACGCCCGGCCTGATCATCCGGTTGTGCATGTGTCTTGGAACGACGCGAAAGCCTATTGCGCATGGGCGGGCGCGCGCCTGCCGACTGAGGCCGAATGGGAATGTGCCGCACGCGGCGGGTTGGAGGGCAGGCGGTTCGCATGGGGCGACGATCTCACGCGCGACGGCGTGCCGCTTTGCAACGTCTGGCGCGGCGGGTTCCCGAACGCGCCTGCGGAGGGCTGGTGGCCCGGGCCGGTGTCTGCCTGCGAGAACGAGCCGAACGGGTACGGCCTCCACAACGTGTGCGGCAACGTCTGGGAATGGTGCGCCGATTGGTTCAGCCCAGCCTATCACTTGGAGACCGCGCCGAGCGATCCGCTGTACGAGAAACCCACCAGCCGCCGCTCGATGCGCGGCGGCTCGTTCCTTTGCCACGACTCCTATTGCAATCGCTATCGCGTCGGAGCGCGCAGTTCGAATACGCCGGAAAGTGCCTCCAGCAACTTGGGGTTCCGGGTTGCGGTTTCAGGGTCTTGAAGCGGTTGTTGTGGGTAGGTTCGAGTCGGTCCGGAAAAATGTATTGCGGCCGCTGGGCGGCCGCTAGCCCGGGTGCAGCAGCGGAATCACCTGCCGGCCGTTGCGCCGATAGTGCTCGAAGTCCGAATCCAGGGTGAACAGGCGGCAATCGGGAATGCGCTCGGTCAGACGCACAAGGCACGCGTCTGCGAGCGACATGGGCGTGTCTTCATACCGCTTCATCAGCGACTCGAGCCCGGAAGCTTCCTCGTCGATTTCGATCCCGATCTCGAGGTTGCGCTGCGCGACCTTGCGGACCAGGTCCGCCGGCTTGCCGCCGCCTCTCTGGATCAGGAAGCACGCCTCCGCCAGTACCGGCTCGCAGGTCACCAGCGGCGGATTCAGTGCCGCCATCTGCTGCGTCACCCAAGAATGCCATCGATCGCGACGATTGAAATAGGCGACGAGCGGTCCGGTGTCGACGATGATCCGGGTCATTCCCCAAAGCCTGTCAGGTGCTTGGGATTGGTCGACAGGTCTTTCGGGCCATCGACGATGCCGCAGACATCCGCGAACAGGTCGTGGCAACTGCCGCCATGCGCCCCCTCGCTGACGCGCTGCAACGCATCGCGGACAAGGTCGGACTGCGGCCTGCCGAGTTCGCGCGCCCTGCGCGAGAGCCACGCAGCAAGCGTCTCAGGGAGCTTTACGGTGATGGTTTTCATGGGACGATGGTATTACCATTCTGGCTAAATCGCAATACGCAAACGCACTGCCGTCCACTAGCCCAACTTCCACGGTAGGTCCGTAATTTCCTGAGTGTCCGGTCGCCGTGTCGCTGCGACGCTGATGCTGCTTCCCTCTGAGGTGGCGTTGTGATGGACGCGAAGGGAGGGGGATTTTCTGCCCGATCGGTGAGAAAGCGCATGTAGTGGCGACCAAGTGGGTTGATACACGCGCGCAGCGTTGCGAGAATTCGCTGCATGTGCCTGCGACACACGACGAGGCGCAAGGACGGCAAGACGCACGTGGATTGGCGACTGGTGCGTTCGGTGCGCCACGGGCGCAAGCTGCGACAGGAGACGGTGGCGCAGCTCGGGGCGCTCGATGCCGGGGGCTTCTCGATCGCATTCACGCCGCCGACATCGTGCTGCCATTGGCAGACCCTTCCAACCGGGAACTACATATTCGCTGTGTCGTGCGTCCAGATCGAGAGCAAGCGATATCCCGCAAAACTGCCCCGCCAACTGTGGAAGTTGGGCCAGCGCGCGGCGGGCATTCCGGCGAGCTGATCGCGAATGGCGCGACTTTGCTGGTTGGTCGTGTCGGGCGCCTGGGCGGCACAGTCCAGTACCAAGCGAGTCATTTCTTGAGGCAGTGCGGCAATGCGCCGCAATGTACCGTTCCGCCTTTCTGCTTCAAAGCTTAGGCCGTCGTAATCCTCTGACGGCCTGAGATCGACCCAGGATTCTGCGTCAAGGATTCCTCCGAGGATGCCGACGAAGTAGCCTGGCAGTGGGTCGCCATGAAAACATGGCGGGTCGCGCCGGCGATCCCTCTGCCGGCTCGTCAACAATCGAAAGACCAGGTCGCGTGAGGGTGTGAACGCCAGAACGACTAGAAACTTCGGTTGAAGATTGCCTTGCGCGTCGGCGTAGAAGGTTTCGTGTCGAAAGATCTCGCCGGGCGACGCCATCTAGGCTCAGGCTCGGGAAATTCCCGCACGCGCGGCTGCGGCGCGCGCCAACGCCTCGTTCTCGCTTGCTGCCTCGAGTATCGCTTCGCGATGGGGATCGGTGTCCGAGATCGCGAGGCGATACTCGATCCGCTCGTCATTCCCAAGCCCGTCGCGCCACACCTTCGCCCACGCGCCATTCTCCGCGTGGGTTACATCGATCATGCGCTCGGACATCACGTCAGCATAGGCGAGTGCAAGACCATTCAGGATCTCGAGTTCACGCGGAGTGAAATGCGCCGCATCGAACGGTCGTTTGGCGACGACGTTTTCACGCGTGTAGTCGATCACTCGCTCGAGGCGAATATCGATAGCCTCCGCGAGGTCCGGTTCCAAACAATCCCACTCCTGTATCAGTTGGGCGGGTACTGGCCCCATTTTCCAGGCGCGGTACTCCATCCCGGTGACAGGTCGTCCGGTCTTCCTGAAATGTTCGAAGTCGAGCAGGTAAAGGAGCTTGAACAGCTTGATCTTTCCCAGCGCGCGCGTGCGCTCGGCAAAGAACAGAATAGCGTTGATGAGTTTTTCGCGGGACCGGGAGACGAGCATCGCTTTCCTCCGTCGTGCGATTGAAAAGAGAATAGTATCCCGCAATTCGGGCGTTGGCTCAAGCAATCCCCCCGCGCGTGCAGGGACGTCTCCAGCAATTCCGGTGTACTGGTATCAATACGCAAACTGCTCTGCGTGCCGCGCCGATATTGGGTTCGGGAAAATAAAAGTTTCCAATTTGATCTCCCTGCGACTGGCATGATGGCCGCGAACCTCTGGCGTTGGGATACGCGGCAGCAGTTGCGTGCCACGGTTCGTCGCCCGGCTGAGGAGTCGGCTGCGCCTGCGCCGCCGGTGCAGGGTCAGCCAAAATCCTAAACGGGCCCGCGGTTCAGTCGAGCGCCTTCCACTTCTTCGCGCCCGAGTCGTAGAGGCGGCGGTCGAACATCATGACCGCGCATCCGATGACGAACTCGTTCTTGTCGAGGAAATAGATCGGCTTCTTGCCGTCCGGGCAGAGCGGCGCCGCGGCGAGCAGGCCTGGCACCAGAGCGTCGACGCGGTCGGGATAGCGTCCGTTGGCCGCCTTGTACTTGTCGAGCGCTTCGATGGCCGGCGCCATCGCGGCCTCCATTTCCCCCTCGCTGCCGCCAGAGGCGAAGAGCCCCCAGATCACGTAAGCCACGATCCCGAAGAGCAGGAAGCCGACGGTGGCGGAGAGCGCGGAGCCGCGCATTCCAGCGAAATGGGCCATGCGGGCCATCATACCCGCCGCCTGCGGCCTATCGCTCTTACTGCCTAGCCGCCCATTGCCGCGAGCATCCGCGCATCGATGATCGCCACCGCCCGCGTCCACCCGGCCGACGCCCCGCGGATCTTGTGCGGGAAGCACGAGACGATGAACCCGTCGGCCGGCAGCGCTTCGAGGTTGTGCAGCTTCTCGAGGTGGCAGTAGCCGATTTCGCGGCCGGCCTTGTGGCCCTCCCAGATCAAGCTCGCGTCACCGCTTTGCTTGTATTTCTCCGCCGTGTGGACGAAAGGCGCGTCCCAGCTCCACGCGTCGGTGCCGGTGAGCCGCACGCCGCGTTCCAGCAGGTACATCGTCGCTTCATAGCCCATGCCGCAACCGGCGCTCACATAGTCGTCGTTGCCGTAGCGCGAGCCGGCGCGCGTGTTCACGACGACGATCTCGAGCGGCTTCAGGACGTGCCCGATGCGCAAGAGCTCCTTCTCGACGTCGCTCGCGGTCGCTACATAGCCGTCAGGAAAATGGCGGAAGTCGAGCTTAACGCCGGGCTGGAAGCACCAGTCGAGGTCGACTTCGTCGATCGAGATCGCCCGCTCGCCCTTGTTCATGGTCGGATGGAAATGCCACGGCGCATCGAGATGCGTGCCGTTGTGGGTGATCAGCTCGACCTTCTCGATCGCCCACGCGGCGCCGTCGGGGAGGTCTTCCTTCTTCAGGCCCGGGAAGAACGGCGCCATCTGCCCGAAGGTCGAGTTGTGGTCCATGTAGGTGATCTTCGGCCCGAACGGCGGAGGGTCCGAGACCACGTCGTTTTCGAGATAGATCGACAGGTCGATGATGCGGCGGGCCATCGCGTACTCCGGTTCAGATCACGAAGCGCGGTACGAAGCCGTCGACTTTGTGGTCGATGTTGCAGGCGAACGGCGCGCCGAAGTGCGCGGGCAGCAGCATCTCGCCGCCCGCGCATTCTTCGAGCACCTTCCGGCGGCTCTGGCGCGCGTTCTCCGCGTGCGCGCACGCAAAGCTGTTCCAGTGCGGCCGGTACACCTGCAGCGCGTGGTGCAGTATGTCGCCGCAGAACACGGCGCGCTCGCCTTTCGACTCCAACTTGATCGCGATCGTGCCCGGCGTATGCCCGGGTGCGGGCTCGACCTTGAGGTGTTCGTCGAGCGCCACTGCGCCGGAGACCATCTGCGCCAGGCCCGCATCAACGACCGGCAGCACCGAGTCGCGAAACGACCCAAGGTTGGCCGGTCCTTTCTCCGGGTCGCGGTCGACCGCAAGGTAATGGTCGTAGTCCTCGCGGCTGAAGACATACCTCGCGTTCGGGAAAGTGGGCACCCAGCGGCCATTTTCCAGCCGCGTGTTCCAGCCCACGTGGTCGACATGCAAGTGGGTGCACATGACCATGTCGATGTCCTCGGGTTTCGCGCCCGCGGCGGCGAGCCGTTCGAGGTACGGCCGGTCCTGCTGGTGCCACAGCGGCCGCGCCTCGCGCGACTTGTGGTTGCCGACGCAGGTGTCGATCAGGATGCGCTTGCCGCCCACGGTGAGCAGCCAGCTGTGCACGCTCAGCTTGAGGAAACCGGAGGCCGGGTCGTAGTGATTCGGCGTCAACCAGTCGCGATGCTCGTCGAGCACGGCGGGATCCCAGTCGGGAAAGAACTTCACTGCGTTGAAGTTCGGTTCGTAGCTTTCTTCGATGCGGTCGGCGGTGGCGGCGCCGATCTTCAGTTGAGTCATCGCAGACCTCCGTGGGGTGTCAGTCGGTGAATGGGCCTATGTTAGCCCGCGTAAACGCAGTCCGCCGAAGGCGAATCGATCGCCCGGTTCGCGCGGATCAGCATCGCCCGCGAGCACTCATGCCCAGGGGCTTGAGGAACTCCTCGCCGGTTGCCCTTCAACTGCCCCTGGCGATTGTCCGGCGGGGCGCCAGGCAATCGCGGGTGAACTTGCCCGACGCGTAGCGTAGAATCCGAGGCCAAGAGTCCGCATTGTTGCGCCAAAGCCGCTGCCAAGGGGATGCCTATGAACACTATCGTTATCGAACATGTTCCGGTAGCCGAATTGCCGCCCGAGTGGCGCGCCAGGCTGGCCAGAGCTACCGGCGTCACCGTGACAGTGCGCATAGAAGAGGAAGCGCAGGCTGTCGTGCCCTCCGAAGCCTACGCCACTGACGATCCGGCCTTTGGAATCTGGCGCGATCGAGACGATATGGACGACGTGGCGGCCTATGTGCGCAAACTACGCATGCCCCGCTTCAACCGCGACGGTTCCCGCAACGGGTCCTGAACGGCCCGTCGATGCTGGTCGATACCGATGTGCTGATATGGCATCTGCGCGGCTATGCACAGGCTACACGCCGCCTCGATCAACTCGCCGGTCTCACTCTGTCGGCGGTGAGCTACCTCGAAATTTTGCAGGGCATGCGAAGCAAAGCGGAATTGGCGTCGATAAATAAAATGCTGGAGCGACGCAGCGCAACGGTACTTCCGGTGTCCGAACCGATCACCCGGCGAGCTATTGACTTGATGGAGTCGCTCTCCCTGAGCCACGGCTTGCAGATGGGCGATGCGCTGATCGCCGCGACGGCGCTTGAACATGAAATGCGGTTACTCACGGGCAACGTGAAGCACTTCTCCGTAGTTGAGCGCCTGCTTATCGAGGAGTTTTTGATCTGATTGGCGAGTATTGCGTACATCGACCGGTACAATAATTCGACTGAAACCCAACGGTGCGGGAGGGACTGCATGCCGGGGGGCCGTCCCGGCAAGACCATCAACCCAATTCCGGCCCGGCGATCGCAAACGTGCGCTTCGCATCGTTAACCCAACCTTGCGGCCAGTCTACGTTCGAATGGGCAGGCCCGGTCAGCCGAGCCGTTCACGAACCCACGAACGGCCCGATGTTAGCGCGCGCAAACGCCGGCCGCGCCTGGATCTTCGCCCACCATTCGGCCACGCCGGGGTGGTGCTTCGCATCCACCTCTTCGGGCGCGATCTCCTCGTCGATGCGCTTCACGAAAGGCACGACCGCAATGTCGGCGATCGTGTAGCGCGAACCGGCGAGCCAAGCGGTTGCCGTAAGCGTGCTCTCCATGCGGTCCAGAAGGTCCACGACCAGTTTGGCGCGCGCTGCTGCACGCTCTTCCTCAGTGTAAGGCCGGCGCGCCACGCGCAGCCACGCCTCCTGTCTTTCCTTGCTCGGGATCTTCTTCAGGTGCGCGGCGAGTTCCTCGTCGGTCCACTTCTCGGCCACCTTCTGCAGCGAGTGGCGCCAGTTGAAGACGATGAGGTTGCCGATGAGCGCGTCCACGTGCCGCACCCAGTTGCGCATCGAGGCGCGGTCGTAGGCGTTGTCCGGGCTGAGCGGCGGGTTGGGGAACACTTCGTCGAGGTATTCGCAGATCGTGCCGCTTTCGTACAAGGCGCGGCCATCGTGGATCAGCGCCGGGATCACGCCGTTGGGGTTGATCTTGAGGTACTCGGGCGAGTGGTGCTCCATGGCCTCGAGGTTGACCACGTGGCCTTCATAGGCGAGGCCTTTTTCCTCGAGACACAGGCGCACGCGGCGCGATGCGCTGGAGCGCCAGGCGTGGTGGAGTACGAGCATCGGACTGCCTCCTCTGACTGCCGAATGTACCGGTTTCGATACACAAACTTACATCTTAGCCAATAACCGCGCGGACATCGGAACTATAAAGTGCCGAAATCAGGGATACTTCCCGGCCATTTCCGGCGTCCAGCCGCCGCCCAGCGCCTTCATAAGGTCGACGCTCGCGGTGAGGCGCGACTGCCGGTTGCGCACGAAGGCGAGCTCGGCGTCGTTCGCCGTGCGCTGCGCGTCGAGCACCTCGAGGTAGGCCGAGTAGCCGGCGTCGTAGCGCAGTTTCGCCAGCCGCAGCGTCTTCCGCGCCGATTCGAGCCGCGTCCGGTAGTCCTCTTCGGCCGAGGCCGACTGCTGCGCGTTCGACAATGCGTCGGCCACTTCGCGGAATCCCGTCTCGATCGACTTCTGGTAGGCGGCGATCGCCTGCTGCTGGCGGGCGACCGCCGCGTCGGTGCGCGCAGCGTAGCGGCCCGCGTCGAAGACCGGGAACGTGAGCGCAAGACCCAGCGACCAGATTGCCGAGCTGCCCTGAATGAGAGAGGACAACGCCTTGGTTTCCCAGCCGTCGGCGCCGGTGAGCGAGATTGTCGGCAGCATCGCCGCCCTGGCCACGCCGATCTGCGCGTTGGCCGAGACCAGCGCCTGCTCGGCCTGCTGGATGTCGGGGCGCCGCTCGATGAGATTCGAAGGCAGGCCGGCCGGCGGCAGCGGCGGCACCGGCAGCGCGAGCAGGTCGGCCCCCGGGAGCGCGAGATCGAGGCGCCCGGTGAGCGTGCCGAGCTGGTGCTCGACCAGCGCGCGCTGGCGGGCGAGGTCCTTGAGGGTGGCGGCGCTGTCGGCGCGCGCAGTCTCGGCCTGCCCCAGGTCGAGGTCCGATGCGATGCCGCCGCGCGCGCGGTTGCGCACATAGGTGAGCGCCTCCTCGCGGCTGGCTAGTGTCCCGCGGGTGGCCGCGATCTGCGCGTCGAGGGAGCGCAGTGAGAAATACGCCTGCGCGGTGAGCCCGGCCAGCGACAGGGCGACCACGTCCTTGGCGTATCGCGTGCCCAGCGCCTGAGCGCGCACGGCTTCGACGCCGCGCCGCAGCCTGCCCCAGAAGTCGAGCTCGAACGAAGTCGTTGCGCTGAGCCGCACGTTGTTGCGCACGACCGGCACGGTGCCCGGAAGGGGCGTGGCCTGAGTCGTGCTGATGCGCGAGCGCGCCGGCACCGCGTTTAGATCGACCTGCGGCAGGAAGCTGGCGTTGGCTTCGCGCAGGTTGGCATCGGCTTCCTCGATGCGCGCCACAGCGATGCGCACGTCGCTGTTGCGTTCGAAAGCGCTCGCGACAAGTTCATTGAGCTTTGTGTCGCCATAGAGCGTCCACCAGTCGGCGCGCACCCGGCCGGCTTCCGGCGCGCCGAGCGCGGCGTCCGAAAACGCGCGCGGCAGCTCGTAGGACGGCCGAACGTAATCGGGACCGACGCTCGCGCATGCGCCGGCGAGGAGGGCGGCGCCTGCAAGCGCGAGGACGCACCGCCTCATTGCGAGTTCGCCTTCCTGCGCGACAGCAGCACGAAGAAGAGCGGAATGAAGAGGGTGGCCACGAAGGTTGCCGCGAGCATGCCGCCGAACACGCCGGTGCCCATCGAGCGGCGCGCGGCGGCCCCCGCGCCGGTGGCCATCACCAGCGGGACCACGCCGAACACGAAGGCGAGCGATGTCATCACGATCGGCCGGAAGCGCAGCCGCGCCGCCTCGACCGCCGCATCCAGCGAACTGAGGCCTTCGGCTTCCTTCTGCGCGGCGAACTCGACGATCAGGATCGCGTTCTTGGCCGCGAGGCCTATGAGCGTCACAAGGCCGATCTGGAAATAGATGTCGTTGCTCATGCCGCGCACGTGAACCGCAACCAACGCGCCGAGCACCGCAAAGGGCACCGAGAGCAGCACCGCGAACGGCAGCGACCAGCGCTCGTACTGCGCGGCGAGGATCAGGAACACCATGATGAGCGCGAAGCCGAACGCAAACGTCGATGCGCGCCCGACGCGCTTTTCCTGGAAGGCCTGGCCGGCCCATTCGAGCGCATAGCCCGCGGGCAGCACCTTGGCCGCGACTTCCTCGACCGCCGCGATCGCCTGGCCGGAACTGACGCCGGGCGCGCCGTTGCCCAGGAGCTTGGCTGCCACGAAGCCGTTGAAGCGGTCCAGCTGCTCGGCGCCGACCGTGCGGCGGATCGTGATCAGGCTTTTGAGCGGCAGCATCTCGCCGGTCGTGGCCGAGCGCACGTAGACCGAGCCGAGGTCCTCGGGTTTGAGGCGGTAGTCCGACTCGGCCTGGATCTGCACCCGGTAGGTGCGGCCGAACTTGTTGAAGTCGTTCACGTAGACCGCGCCCATCGTGCCCTGCAGCGCTTCGAACAGTTCGTTGATCGGCACGCCGAGGGCGATCGCCTTCTCGCGGTCCACCTCCACGAAGAGCTGCGGTGTCGATGGGCGGAAGAAGCTGTTGATGCCGGTCAGCTCGGGGCGCTTCCTCAGTTGGGCGCTGAAATCCTGGAGCACCGCTGCGAGCTTTCGGGGGTCGCCGTCGGCCCGGTTCTGCACGAAGGCCTCGAAGCCGGCTGCCTGGCCCACGCCCCGGATCGGCGGCGGATTGAACAGAAGCGCCATCCCGTCGCGCATCTGCGCGGTGTTCTTCACGCCGTAGGCGATCAGGTCAAACGACGTGATCGGCCGCTCGTCCCAGGGCTTCATCGTGATGAACATCGTTCCCGCGTTGGTCTTGTTGCCCCCGCCGATGAGGTCGAACCCGGTGATCGAGAACACGTGCTCCACCGAAGGGTTCTTCAGCAGGGTTTCCTGCACCGCGTTGCCGAATCGGCCGGTGCGTCCGAGCGTCGCGCCGTCGGGCAGCACCATGGCGCCATACAGGAACCCCATGTCCTCCTGCGGAACGAAGCTGCCGGGGATCGTGCGCAGCATCCACACCGAGCCCCCGATCACGCCTGCGAACAGGACAAGCGCGATCACCGCGTGCTTCAGCATCCAGCGTACGCCGCCGAGGTAGGCCGCGGTCACCGAACTGAACAGGCGGTTGAACGGCCGGAAGACCGGCGATTCCTTGTGCGAGGGCTTGAGGAGCAGCGCGCACAGCGCCGGCGTGAGCGTCAGCGCGACCGTGCCGGAGATGATCACCGAAATCGCCACCGTGACCGCGAACTGCTGGTAGAGGCGCCCGGCGATGCCGCCCAGGAACGCGACCGGGATGAACACCGCACAGAGTACGAGCACGATCGCCACCACGGCGCCGGAGACTTCGCGCATCGCCTCGATCGCCGCATCACGCGGCGACAGGCCCTGCTCGGCCATCAATCGTTCCACGTTCTCGAGCACGACGATCGCGTCGTCCACGACGATGCCGATCGCGAGCACCATCGCGAAGAGCGTCAGCGTGTTGATCGAGAACCCGAACGCGTACAAGCCCGCGAAGGCGCCGATCAGCGACACCGGCACCGCGATGATCGGGATCAGCGTGGCGCGCCAGCTTTGCAGGAACACGAACACGACCAGCAGCACCAGCAACGCGGCGATCAGCAGGGTGTGGATCACCTCGTTGATCGAGGCGACCACAAAGCGCGTGGTGTCGAAGGGCACGAACCAGGTGACGCCCTGCGGGAACCCTGCGGACAGTTCCCCCATGCGCGCGCGCACCGCGTCGGCGACTTTGAGCGCATTGGCGCCCGACTGCAGGAAGATCGCGGTGCCGATGGTTGGCTTGCCGTCGACTGTCACGAACTGGTCGTAGGTCTGCGCGCCGAGTTCCAGGCGCGCGACGTCTTTCACCCGCAGTGTGCCGCCCGGGCCGGTGGAGCGCAGGATGATGTTGCCGAACTCTTCCGGCTCGACCATGCGGCCCTGAGCGGTCACGGTGAACACGAGCGACTGGGTGTCCGGCGCTGGTTCGGCGCCGATCTTGCCTGCGGCGTACTGGGCGTTCTGCGCGCGGATCGCGTTGGCGACATCGGTGGTGGTCACGCCGAGCTGGGCCATGCGGTCGGGCTTGAGCCAGACGCGCATCGAGTAGTCGCGCGCGCCGAAGATCGTCGCATCGGCGACGCCGGGCACGCGGCGCAGCGCGTCGAGCACGTTCACCGTGATGTAGTTCGAGATGAACAGCGTGTCGTAGCGCGGGTCGGTCGAGCTGATCGCCACGGCCATCAGGATGTCGGTCGAGCGTTTCTGCACCACGACACCGGTGCGCCGCACGTCGTCGGGCAGCCGCGGCAGGGCGATCTGCACCCGATTGTTGACCTGGATGGTGGCGTTGTTGATGTCGGTGCCGACCTCGAAGGTGCCGGTGATCGTGAGCGTGCCGTTCGAGGCCGAAGACGAGTTGAAGTAGAGGAGGCCCTCGACGCCGGAGAGTTGCTCCTCGATCGGCGCGGCGACGGTGCGCGCGAGGGTCTCGGCGCTCGCGCCGGGATAGCTGGCGGTGATCGTGACCGTTGGCGGCGCGATCTCCGGGTACTGCGCCACCGGCAGCACACGCGAGGCGACAAGCCCTGCGAGCGTGATGACGATCGAGATGACCGCGGCAAAGATCGGCCGGCTGATGAAGAAGCGTGACATCCGGGCGGCGGCTTACTTGGACTTCGCTGCGGGCGGGGCGCCAGCGGCGCCGGGTGGCGCCGGCGGCGCGGCCGCGGACACTGCGGTGCCGGGGCGGATCTTGAGCAGGTTGTCGGCCACGATGCGGTCGCCCGCCTTGAGGCCGCCGAGGATCATCCAGTCGGTTCCCACCCACGGGCCGAGTTGCACCGGGCGCAGCGCGGCCTTGCCTTCGGGGTCGACCACGAACACCAGCGCGCCCTTCTCGGTCTGCAGCACCGCGGGCTGCGGTACAAGGAAGACGTTGTCGCGTTCGCCCGCAGTGAGTTGGACGCGCACGAACTGGCCGGGCAGGAGTTGCTGGCGCGGGTTGTCGAACTCGGCGCGCAGTTGCTGCGTGGCGAGGCGCGTATCGATTTGCGTTGAGGTGAAATTCAGCCGCCCGCGTCCTTCATAGGGCTTGCCGTCGGGCAGCACGAGCTTCAACTCGGTGCCGGCGCCGCGCGCAAGGCGCCCGCCGGGGAGCGTTGCGAGATCCGACTCCGCCAAGCTGAAGCGCACCCAGATCGGGTTCACCTGGTAGATCGAGGTGAGCAGGCTGTCGGCGCCGGCCGTGATCAGGCTGCCTTCCGATCGCACCGCGCGCCCGGTCACGCCGGACACCGGCGCGGTCACCAGCGTGTACGAAAGATTCAGCTCGGCCTGCTTCACATTGGCTTCGGCCGCCTGCTGCGTGGCCGACGAGAGCTTCGAGGCCGAGGTGGCGTCGTCGTATTCCTTCTGGCTGATGGCACGCTCGGCAGCGAGCGCCTTGAGGCGCGTGGCTTCGCGATTTGTCTGCTCGCCGCGCGCGCGCTCCTGCTCGAGTTGTGCGCGTGCTTGGGCAAGCGCGATCTCGAAAGGGGCCGGGTCGATGCGGAACAGCGGCGCGCCGGCAGCTATGACGTCGCCTTCGTTGTATAAGCGTTTCAACAGGATGCCCGCGACACGCGCGCGCACCTCGACTTCCTTGGAGCCTTCGACCTGACCGACCACGTTGAGGCGCACAGGCACGCGTTGCGGCTGGACTTCTACGATGCGCGCCTGCACGGGCGGCGGGGCCGCTGGCTTCGCGGGCGGCGGCGCTTCCTTGGGGCCGCAAGCCGAGAGCAGGAGCGCTGAGGCAACGGAAGGCAGGAGGCGGCGAAGCCGATCGCAGGCAAAAGGTCGAAGCGGCATGGGGGAATCCGTTCTGGCGGACGATACGCGAATGACAATGATTGTACTTCGCGTGTCCGGAGAACTGCGGCGTGCGGCCCGCCCCGGTGTGTTGACGGCTTGTAACGCGCGCCCTGCGATATCCCCTAGTCCTGCGCGTAATGACGCGTCACGCTGAGACGCACGGTGAGTTCGGCGCGGATCGCGATGCGCACCAGCGCCTCGAGGCTGAAGGCCTGGGCGGTGCCGTTCTGGAGCTGGTGGAGGCGCGAGCGCGACAGGCCGAGGAATTCAGCCATCTCGGCCTTGGTCATTTCGAAGTGCTTGAGTCGCGACCTTATGGCAGCGAGGGTTTGCTTGCGCATTGCGAGGACGGGGTCCGCGGCCATGAGTCTCTCCTGGGCTAAATGTACTGGTAAAGATACACCGATTGGGCGCAGAGGCACGCGGATACTTGGATTCAGGATCAGAAAGTTCCAGATTTGACGCTAACCAGGCGATGCCGGCCGGGTTTCCCTCCGGCCGGTGTGCACGGCGCGAGCTCGCAGGAACGCGCGCGCCTTTGCGGGCAAGGTCAGGGTTGTCGAGCAGAGGAGGCTCGAGATGCTCCGGCTTTGACGAGGCGTTGTTCGGCCTGGATATCCTTGTTACTATTAGTGTATACGGCTCATTCGGTGAGCAATGACTACTTTATATGATCCGGCGACCCTGGGTTTCTCTCCACGACTGACCGCAATCGATCGATGTCAGGTCTTCCTCATGCGGGCCGTTGGTCTTCAATTCGGCTCGGGACGGATGATCCTGAAAGGCGGGATGGCGATGCGCGTCTCGGTCGGCAGCTTGCGCCTCACCAAAGACATGGTTTTCGATCGGGCGGGGAGCTTGTCGCTTTCAAGTCTTCGCCCGGGGTTGCCAAAGGCATTGTCGATCGCCGCGGTCAATGCCGGTATTCGCATGCCGAAGACCTCCGTCACCAAGTCGACGAAAACTACAGTGCGAGCGCGACTCGAAGGCCTGGCGGTCGACGGCGCGGACCTTCGTTTTGAAATCGAGGTGTCTGGACGCGAGTCGTTCGGCGACGAATGCGTCAAGAGCGAGATGGTGGTGCCCCCATCCTCGTACGGAATCGCGCCGTTCAGCGTGATGTGCTACACCCATGACGCTCTGGCCTTCCAGAAAATCGGCGCCGCCATGTCGAATGCCCGTGACGTGCCTCGAGATATTCTGGACCTCCACGACCTTGCGAAGATGGCGGTGAATCCAGTCCCGCTCCTGTCCGGCAGATTCAGCCGCCAGGCCTTGATGTCGATGCAGGGCGAGGTGCTTCGAAAAATCGGGGCGATCGGCCATGATCGGATGCGTGAGGAGTTGGCGCCTTATCTCCCTGTCACGATCCGCGACGAGCTTACGGAGAGCCGCTGGGTCGAAATGACGCTCTACGTGGCCGATTGCGTCGAGGCGTGGATCGCTCAGGCCATCGAAGCGTACCCGAAGCAGCCGTCATGACGGCCGCCTGGAAGCTGTTTGCCGAGAGCGGGCTGATGAAACCGTCACGCACGCCGACGGTCCTTCCAACATCGACGCTTGAAATGATCGCAACCGTCGGGGTGCCGGGAGCAAAACCGTCCCGCGCCACCATCACGCGTTGGGTTCATGACCTCAAGACGGCAGGGAAGATTGAAGAAGTCACGAAGGGCTTTTATCTCAACCGGATTGGCTACCCGCGCGCCACCGCGGCGGATGCGGCATGGATCGTCCGTCGTTCCGCTTTTGTGAGCCTGACCTGGGTGCTCGAGCAAGCCGGCATCACCAACAACTTCGGCGATACGATCACCTGCACGGTTCCGATCCATCGGAGCCTTCCGAATCCTCAGATCATCGATCGCCGCACGAAGGCCGGTACCTTCCGCTTCTTCGCCATGCCGATGGATTTGATCAAGCCACCGGGCGCGCGACTGGAAGATTTCCGTGATCTCGCCTACGAGTACGAACGCGCCTCGCCCGAAAAGGCGTTTCTCGACATGCTCTACCTGGGCCGATCGCCGCGCAGCCGCATGCAGCCGCCGCCGGAGGACATCGAGTTCGAGCGTCTCGTTCCCGGCAAACTGCGCAGGCTCGCCAGGACGATGAATCTCGAGCAAGCGCTGGCCGACTGGAAAGCCCGGCGCAGATCGAGTTGACGCAGTCGAGCCCGGCAATGCTTCGAGGTTGTGCAGTCTCTCGAAGTGGCGACCTCAGGCGGTAGCGGTCGCTGCGCGCCTTGTTCGAGTAGAGCGAATACAACTGGCTGTAACGGCGTCCCATGCGGCGCGAGTCGGCTCGGGGAATTCGCTGTGCTCCGGGCGAGATTCCTGCCGTGCGGATCCTCGCGCGACATCCAGCGTAAGCAGCGTGGAATGCGTGCCCGCGCCTTCGCCGGGACGCGCCGGGCGGCCGATACTTGTGCTAGCATTCCGCTAGCGTTTAGGGGTAACCATGGAGGTCAACCAATGCCCGGATTCGTGATCAAGGATCTGCCTGACGAACTGCACCGCAAGCTCAAGGAGCAGGCCGCGCGCCATCATCGCAGCATGACCAGGGAGGTGCTTGCGGTGCTCGAACAGGCGCTCGGCGCGCAAGCGCCGCCATCGAAGGCGCCGCCGCCGTTTCGCGGCCGCTTCGCGCTGACCGGGAAGTTCCTCGACAAGGCGAGGCGCGAAGGTCGCGAGTGATCGTCGTCGATGTCAACGTGGTCGCCTACTATTTCATCGCGGGCGACAAGACGGCGATGGCGCGCGATCTCATGCGAATGGATCCGGACTGGCGCCTGCCTGCGCTCTGGCGCCACGAGTACCTGAACGTTCTCGCAACCTACGTCCGGCAAGGCGGCGCGACCGTCGCGGAGAGCCGCGAGCTCTGGCGGCGCGCGAGCGACCTGCTATTGGCGCGCGAACAACAAGTCGAGCCCGAGGCCGCGCTCGCCCTCGCCGTGGATCACAAACTCAGCGCGTACGACGCCCAATACGTAGTGCTCGCGCAGCGCCTGCACACTGTCCTGGTGACCGAGGACCGGCGGCTCGTCAAGGCGTTCCCATCGATCGCCCGGACGATGCAGGCATTTGTCGCCGCCGGTTCCGGGACGCCTTGAAAGGCCATCGAGTTTCATCCTCAGCACCTGCGCCCATCCAACCGCATGGCCAGCGTGGTTGCCCGCGCAATCCGCTCCCCATGGCCGGGGTGCATCGACAGGAATGAATTCTCACTGGTGTCTCCGCCGAGCGCGCGGATCGTGCGCATGGTCCGGGCCGCGCCGCAGGGACTGAATCCTGCCGCAATCGTCCACTCCATGCCCTTGATGTCGGCTTCGCGCTCCTCGTAGCGCGAGAACGTGGAGTTGACCGTCAGGATGCCCCTGATCGCGGGCGAATCGCCCATCGTGAGCTGATTGCGCGCCTTGCGCGCGGCTTCGTGCGCGTAGTGCAGGTGCGCCGCTTCGTGGCCGATGGTGGTCGCAAGGGCATCGCGATCGTCGCTGATAGCTTCGAGCAAAGGCAGCGAAAAAGCGATCTGCCGCACGCCATTGAACTCGATCGCGTAGGCATTCAATTCATCGGTGTCGAGGAAAGCGATTTGCCCGGTGATCCCGCTTTGTTCCTGGATTTTCTGGCTCACTTCGTAAAGGTTGCGCAAGTGCGCGGACCGAATCCGGATGCTCGAACCGTCCCTGCGGGGGACCCAGCCGCCGGACCGGCCTGCTTCGGCCCACCAGTTCTCTTCGGGCGCCCACCCGATTTCGGTCGGCGTGGCGGGAGCGGTTGCGCAACCCGCCAGGAGCAGCGCAACCACGCAGGCGAAGTACAACCGTGGCAAGCATCGCAATTGCAAGGCAACCCTCATTCCGTTGAAGCGGATGGCACTACACAGGATTTGTCCCCGCACCGTCCGACTCGGGGAGGCTACAGGATTCCCGCAGCGCCCTACGTGCGCCAACAAACACAGGCCGCAGGGAAATGTGCGGTGTATTACATAACAGCATGTTTTTGCTGGGCATAATAATATTCGCGCTCGTTCAGCCCGGCGTAGCTGAAAAAGCCTTGGACATGCGAACCTTCCTGACCCGAGCAGTACGCGGCGTGGCCCAGCTGGCCGCGCTCTCCTGTGGGCTGCTGGCACCCGGCCTGGCGGCCGCAGGTGCCGCCGATTACCCGTTCCGGGTCGTCAGCAGCAAGACGGGCGCGCAATACCAGTTGGTCGCCGAGAACAAGGGCCCCGCACCGATTACGGTTCGCGTCGACGTCACCGGCAAGGACTTCGTATCGGACCGCCAATGGCCGGTCGAAGTGCTTGTGCCCGCGCACACGACACTTACCCTCGGGCACGTCTCCCCGGGCGAACAGTCCGCTGTTCCGTTCAGCGCGCGTTTCGACTTCAGCTACCACTACGGGCGGCTCGATGCGGTCCACGACGCCGAAGCGGTCTATCGCCTGCCGTTCGAGGACGGCCAGAGAGTCGAGGTCACCCAGGCTTATGGCGGCACACTCACCAGCCACGATGAACCGGCGAGCCAGTACGCGGTTGATTTCGCGATGCCCGCCGGCAGCGCGGTACTGGCGGCGCGTGCCGGCACGGTCGTCGACGTCACGTTGCGTTACACCGAAGGGGGCTTCGACCGGAAGTATGTCAACAAGGCCAACAGCGTTGCGGTCCTGCACCGCGACGGCACGATCGCCGAGTACGCGCACCTTTCGCCGGGCCCGCCGGTTGTCACGGCAGGCGAGCGCGTGAACGCCGGCGACCTGCTCGGGTACTCCGGCAGCACCGGGTACTCATCGAGCCCGCACCTTCATTTCAGCGTGGCCCGGACCGTCATCAGCGATGGCCAAGTGGTTCACGAAACGGTGCCGGTCGAGTTCTGCGCCCGGGACACAGCGGTGCGTTTCAGTGCCCGAACGGGTACGACCGTGTGGGCGAATTACGCTGCCAGGACCCGAATCGCCGCGCTGCGGCCGCGCCGGGTGCCCTAGGGGAAACGGTCGGGCGGTTGAACCGGGCGGGAATTGCGCGGGATGCTTGCGCAAGCCGGAAGGTCGGATCCTTCGGCGGCTGGACAAGGACACCGGTCTTAGCCTTTTCTGCTCTCGATCGCCAGAACTTGGGCATGGGATCGAAAGAGAATGCGCTGTTTTGCCTATCCTGTTTGATCTGCCGGAGCGGCGGCGCACTGCAGGTCGCTTGAGATGAGTTCGTTATGCCGGATCAGATCCTGTAACTGTGCTTCGTAATCCTTATGCCAGCCAGGCGACATGATCAGCTGTGCTAGCATATCGCACATCTGAAGGCGGAACGTCGAATGGCAAAGCCCATCAAGGGATCGCTGCTCGAGCAGGAGCGCTTTGAACTCAAAGCGAAGTCGGGTGGCGGCCTCCTGAGCTATGAAGTCTGGGGGTATCGCAACCGGAGTAAGACCATTGTCACCAGGTACAACCTGGCCTACATCAACCATGCCATTTACCCGGGCGACAACGGGAGAGCTCTCGGATTCGACAACGCTCACGGCCACCATCACCGGCATTGCATGGGCAAGAGCGAAGCGGTCGAGTTTGTGAGTTACGAGGCGACGCAGGAGAGATTCCAGCGGGAATGGCTGGCGATTGTTGAGCGAACGCGAGGAAGGAAACCATGACCAAAATTGAGATTCGCACTGATGACGTGCCCGGCTTCTTCTCGCGTGCAAGGGATGCAGCGCGTCGAGCCGATCGAGGCGAAACATTCGAAGGGAAGGTCACGCTCTCGTTCGAAGATCCGCAGAAAATGTTTACCGTGCTCTCGCAGGGGCGTCGTCGCCTGATGCTCGAGGTGATGCATGAGCCCAGGACCATTAACGAGCTATCCCAGCGCTTGCATCGCAACCGTTCGTCCATTACCAAGGACGTAGGTTTGCTGGAGAAGATGGGGTTGATCGTATCGCAGCGTCGATCGAACCCTGGCCACGGCATTCAAAAAATTGTCCGGTCCGTCGCCCGTAAAATAGAGATGGTCGCGACGTTGGGATAGATCGGGGTTTCAGCCGGTAAGCCAGGCTCGATGCGCCTTTGATCTGCAGGCAAGACAATTCGAGCCTGGCCCCTTTAACCTCTGGAATACCTACCGCCACCAGATGGGGCTGTGATGGTCGACGCGCAACTGCATCGCGCCATCGAGAATCTCGTCCACGAGTGGGCCCGCACCATCGACGAAGACAGACTGGAAGAACTCGCCGCGCTGCTTGGGGACCCAGGCGAATACAAGGTCGTCTCGCGCTTCAACCTGGAGCGCGAGTTGCCGCTCGCGGTGATCCATTGCAAGTCGCGCGCCCAGTTGCGCGACCGGATCACGTCCTTGCAAGTGGCCAACATCTACGAGAAGCACTACTACCGGCACATCATTTCGGGCGTGCAGGTCAATAGGCCAGGCCGGCGACGAGTACGAAGTGCGCTCGAACTACATGGTGAACCGCATTATGGAGCACGACGGGAGCACGATCACCTTTTCCACCGGGCAGTACAAGGACCGGGTCGTGTTCGAGGGCGGCGAGCCGAGGTTTCGTCAGCGCATCGTCGTTTTCGATTCGCGCGCGATCGAAACGCTGCTGGTGGTGCCTCTTTAGATCCTGCTGCGCTTTGCGGCGCTCGCGATTCAGGCCGCCGGGATGAAGGGCATGAGAAGGCAGGAATCGAACGGCGCGTGGCGTTGCCCGAGAACCGCGTTCGACTTGCATTTGCGGCCTAACGGCCAGGCAAGTCTGTCGGATCTGCAGCCAATATTCAGGTGAGTTGCGCTAGTTTGGCGACATTGAGCATCACCGTCATCGGCTCGGTGGGCGATTCGACGAAGGCGTGATGAAGGTAGAAGCGTTTTGCCTCCACGCTGATGGCATGACACACCAACGCGCGCATACCCATCTCGGCGGCCAGTCTGGTCGTGCGCAATACCGCATCCTTGAGCAAGTCCGCGCCCAAGCCGCGTCCGCGCCAGTCGCTGTGAACGGCCAGGCGCGCCAGAATCGCGACGGGTATCGGCTCCGGCATGTTGCGGCGAACGCCGCCGGGCGTCTGCGCATGCAGCACCGAGCCCGCCGCCAAAGCGTAGTAACCCACGACGTTCGCGCCGACACACACTACAAACGTTCGCGACGCGCCGTCATTCTGGTTGCGCAACGCGCGCTGTTTGAGCCAATTTTCCAGCGCCGGTTCGATGGATTGAAATGCCTCGAGCCGGTGTGACGCCGTCAATGGCGCCGGACCGGTCAACGACGCGGAACTCAACGTTCCCAAAGCGCTTTGCGGGCAAGCAGTCTGGCCAGTACTTTGCTGTTCTTCAGTGGCGCATCGAGCGCCTCGACAAACTGGCGGTGACGCTTTGCGTCAAGCACAAACACCGTGCGGTCGAGCAGAACCTGTTGCGCTTTCTCGCTGGCGGCATCGAGCATGAATTCGGTACGGCTCTTGCCTTGTGCCCGCGCGGCTTGATCGATCAGTTCGCGCTTGGCTGCGGGCGCGCGCAAATTGATGATCGACGTACGTGAAGCGGCAAGCGTGCTCATAAGCGTTCCTCGAAGATATTGCAAATCGCGGCTAAAGGCGGATTATAAAACGTGTATACACATTTGCAACACACTCTCGTACTTCGCTGTGCGATATCGGGAACCCGGCGATAGGTAATGGGGATGAGCGCGCTTCGCGGCCAGTCGGAGCGCAGCTTCTTTGCCACCGAGCTGATCGGGCTGGCAGGCAGTGCCATTTAACGTTGCAAATTAAACGATAGACGTTTAATCTGCAACGTATGCTAAAACGCTCGAGCTTGTCGAGAATCCAAAAGCTCATGCGCCAGTTTCCGGCGCTGGCCTTGCTTGGGCCCCGTCAAGTGGGTAAGACAACCCTGGCCCGCAGCATTGCGAGCGATCTGGGCGGACTGTACTTCGATCTGGAACGCCCTTCGGACCGCCTTAAATTGAGCGACCCTGAGCTGGCGCTGGGTGGGTTGGCCGATCGACTTGTGGTGCTCGACGAGGTGCAGCGCACGCCAGGCTTGTTTGAAGTCCTGCGGCCCTTGATCGATGCGCATCGCCGCCCGGGGCGGTTCCTGCTCATGGGTTCGGCCTCACCGGATCTGTTGCAACAGGCTTCCGAGTCTCTGGCAGGTCGCATGGGTCTCGTCGAACTGGCCCCGTTCAGCGTGGAAGAGCTTGGCATCGACTTCGACACCTTGCCCAAGTACCTGCTGCGGGGTGGATTTCCGCTGAGCTGGCTTGCGGCAGACGACGAGGCGTCGTTCGAGTGGCGCGATGCGTTTGTGCGCAGCTTTCTGGAGCGCGACATGCCGCAGTTCGGCTTTCGCTTTCCGGCGGCGACTCTGCAGCGGTTTTGGACCATGCTGGCGCATTGGCATGGTCAATTGTGGAACGCGTCGCGCCTGGCGCAAAGCATGGGCGTATCGGCCCCTGCCATCGGGCGATACCGAGATGCGCTTGAGGACGCTTTCATGCTCCGCAGCGTGCAGCCCATGCAAGCCAATGTGATGAAGCGCCTGGTCAAATCGCCCAAGGTATATGTGCGCGATAGCGGGCTGTTGCTGTCTTTGCTCGATGTGCGCACCCTGCAACATCTCTCGGGCCACCCGGTGGCTGGCGCTTTGTGGGAGGGCGTAGCGATTGAGCAACTCATGGGCGCCAAACCATCCGGCGTGCAGGCCAACTTTTATCGCACTGCGCGGGGCGCCGAAGTCGATCTGGTCCTGCACAACAGCCGCGTTCGGGTGGCGATCGAATGCAAGTTCTCCAGCAGCCCCAAGCCTGCGCGCGGGTTTCATGAAGCAATGGTGGATTTGGACGCAAGAAATGGTTTCGTGATTGCGCCTGTACGGGAACCGTTCGACCTGTCAGCCAAGGTGCGCGTATTGCCGATCGATGATTTGTCGGCGGTTTGGCAGGCGTTGAGCAGGTGATACGCAATGGGCGACAGCGCGGCCGTGCAATCACGCTCCCGATGCAATGTGCCGCGCCGCGATGTACCCGAAGGTCATCGCCGGGCCGATCGTGATGCCCGCCCCCGGGTACTTTCCGCCCATCACGCTCGCCTGGTCGTTGCCCACCGCGTAGAGGCCCGGAATCGGGTTTTCGTTGACATCCAGCACGCGGGCTTGCGGGTCGGTGGAAAGCCCGACGAAGGTGCCGAGGTCGCCGGGCACGAGCCGCACCGCGTAGAACGGTCCGTCGACAATCGGGGCGATGTTCGGGTTCGGCTTGTGCAGCGGGTCGCCGCCGAAGCGGTGGTAGGCGTTGGTGCCTTTGCCGAAGTCGGGGTCCTCGCCGCGCGCCGCGTTTTCGTTGTAGCGCGCGAGCGTGCGCTCAAAGCCGGCCGGGTCGATGCCCAAGGTTGTGGCCAGCTTCACCGGCGATTCGCCGCGCACGAGATAGCCCGAGCGCAAGTGTGCGCCGAGCGGCATCGGTGCCGGCGGAACGACCCCCAGGCCGTAGCGACGCAGGGCCCGGTGATCGCAGAC
Source organism: Betaproteobacteria bacterium (assembly GCA_947482825.1). Classification (GTDB taxonomy): domain Bacteria; phylum Pseudomonadota; class Gammaproteobacteria; order Burkholderiales; family SG8-39; genus SZAS-79. The sequence goes on from CANKMT010000001.1 coordinate 58,801, forward strand.
CAGCCAGGCCTCCACGACCTTGTCGCCTTCGCAGGCCGCGAACAGGCGCTGCACGAAGTCGTGATACGACTCGGCCTCGTTGGCGAAGCGCCGTCCACGCCGGTCCACCGCGATATAGCCCGGCTTGCAGCGGTCGATGAAATGCGGGTAAGGCACGCTCGTCCCGTCGGCCTGCGGAACGATGGAAACCGGCGTCCAGGCGGCCGGCTGATCCTGCTCGACATGCATCATGCCGCCCACTTCGAGCGCCGCGCGCGCACCGTCGCCGGTATTGCCGGGCGGCGCGAGCGGCTGGTGGTTCTTGCCGGCGGCGACATGGCGGTAGTGGCGGCTGCGTAGTTCCGCGCTGCCCGGAAAACCGCCGCTGGCGAGCACGACCCCGCGCCGTGCGACGACCTCGATCTCTCTTCCTTCGCGCTTCACGGTGGCGCCGGTGACGCGTTCGCCCGACTGCGTCAGTCGCACGAGCGGGCTTTCCAGCCAGAGCGCGACTTTCTTCTCGAAGGCGCTCTTGGCCAGGCGTGCGATCAGCGCATTGCCGTTCGCGATGCGCGTGCCGCGCGGATAACGCAGGCGATCGTACGCATAGCGGAGAATGAGCTTCGCGACGTGCCACGCCGAGCCGGACGAGCGGCTGAAGTTGAGCAGGTGCGGGATGTCGTCGCGGCTGACCGACATGCCGCCGAACAGCACCATCGTAGAGATCGGCGCGCGCAGCTTGACGAACCATTCGCCGAGCTCGCGGCCATCAAAAGGCAGTGGCAGCAGCGACCGGCCGCCCTGCGAGGCGCCGGGCAGTTCCGGATGGTAGTCGGACCATGCCGGCATCAGGAGGTAGCGCACATGCGTTTCGCGCTCGAAGAAGGCGAGCATCTTCCCCGCGTTGGACACGAAGGCCTCGGCCTTGGGTCGGTCGAGGAAGGCGCCGACTTCCGACTCGAGATAGCGCAACGCCTCTTCGCTGGAGTCGGCAATGCCTGCGGCAACGCTCGCGTCGCTCATCGGAATCCACACCACGCCGGCCGAGTAGGCCGTGGTCCCGCCGAAGAGCGGTTCCTTCTCGACCATCAATACGTCGAGGCCTTCGTGCGCGGCGGTGATCGCCGCCGAAAACCCGGCGGCCCCGCTGCCGGCCACCAGCACATCGCATTCATGGCGATCCATAGTCATTCGTGGCGTTCCATCAGCCCCCCGGCATCATGCGGACTTCGCGCGGATCTCGTCGAGCACCGGCCTCAGATATCCCAGGAATGCATCCGGGTTTTCGCTCATCGGGAAGTGGCCGAGGCCTTTCATGATCGTGACCTTTGCGCCTTTGATCCGCGCCGCCGCCGCTTCGGTGTCCTTGGGCGAGGCGGAGTAGTCGTACTCGCCCGTGAGCATGTAAAGCGGGCACAGGTTCGTGTCGATCGCGCCGATGCGCTCGCGGATGTCGCCTTCGACCTGGTAGAAGAACAGGTCTCCGGTGAACACGCCCGGGCCGCCCTGCATGTAGTGCCAGACCGTTTCCCAGCGGTGCGCGTCCGGGCTCAGCGGCGACATGAGGCCGTAGGCGATCGCGCCGCAGGCCTGCCCGCCGTGCACTTCGGCATGGTTGAGCCAGGCGGATTCGTAGTAGCGCTCGACGAACGCCGCCGACTGAAGGCCCACTAGTGCGCGCAAGTCCTTTGCATGCTCCAAGGCGAGGTTGAGGACGATGCGCCCGCCGATCGAGCAGCCCATGACCACCGGCCTCTCGAGGCCGAGGGCTTTCGCGACGGCCATGATCTGGCGCGTATAGGCGCCGGTGGTGAGCTTGTAGTCTTCGGCCTCCCAGCCAGCGGGCGGCGAGGACTTGCCGTGCCAGGGCATGTCGAAGGCGACGACGCGATAGTGCTTCGTGATCTCCGGGTCGTTGAGCACGGCGCGAAACTGGCGGCTGTCCGACCCGGCGGTGTGCAGGCAGATGAGCGGGATGCCCTGGCCGGCTTCCTCGAAGTAAAGGCGATGCGGCATGCCCTCTATCTCGATTGCCGCATAGCGGCCGGTGATCGGTTCCAGTTGTGCGCTCATGCCGCAAGCCTGCGCGGCGTTGCGAGCGCCAGCTTGAGATAGAGCAGGTAGGCCATCAGCACGCGCTGGTCCCCTTCGAATACGACATCGCCCCGGCGCAGGAGCGCGAACAAGTCGTGCCAGCCAGGCGCCGGCACCTTTCGCCAGAACTTCTCCCAGCATTCGGCTTTTGCCCGGATCGCGAAGCGCCAGGAACGCATGACGAACGGCCCTTTGCTCACCGGCTCGATGCGCCCTGCGCGCACCGTCAACAGGTATTGCTGCGTGCCGACCTCGACCATGAATGTTTCGTTCATGTGCTGGCCCCAGCGCACGATGGCGGGGTCGTGGTTCACCAGGTCCGGGATGCGTTCGATCATGGCGGGTTCCAGTCAAGAGTTAGGACAATAAATCCCGTGTTTTTCGCGCTTCGTCCTCGGAACCGACGAACACCGCAGCCTCGGCGACCGACTTGCGCTCGGAGACCACTGCATTCGCGGGGAAGCTGTAGTCCGGCCAGCCAAGCGCTCTGCTTTTCTTGATGACCTGATCGTCGGCAATGCCCGCATGCTCCCGCACCACCGGTGATTGCATAATCCCCTGGCTGTTGATCACGGCGCCCAGTCCGCGCGACCAAGCGGCATTGACCAGCGCGGTTGCCACGGCGCCACAATCGAATGGCGCATCGTGGCTTCCGTGCAACACCCGGTCGTAAGTCACGATCACGCATACAGGTGCGTCGAACTGGCGGAAACCGCGCATCACCCAGTCCTGCCGCCCATCCTTGTCATCGCGCTCGATTCCCAGAGCGGAGAACAATTGTTTGGCTACGCCAATCTGCCTTTCGCGGTGCTTGCCTGCAAAGGCCTGGCCCGTGCGGAACTCGCGCGATTGCGGCACGCCTGCCTGCATTCGTTCGGTATTGCCGGCCCGGATTCGATCCAGCGGTTCGCCGGTGATGACGTAGAAATTCCAGGGCTGCGTATTCATCGACGAAGGGGAGCGCATCGCCAAACCGATGACTTCCTCGATCAGCGCCCTGGGAACCGGGTCGGGCTTATAGCCGCGGATGCTGCGGCGGCCGAGAACAACTTCATCAAACTGCATTGGTGGCTCCTGAGCGGCGGGTTACTTTCAGTTTCCAAGCAGGGCGATGGTTTCATCGGCGGTGACGACGTCGGCGTACTTGTGCGCGATGTCGAAGAGGTTGACCGCATGCGAGGTGGGCGAGCGGTCATACACGCAGTCCTCGACGACGACGACCTTGTAGTTGTACGCGTTGGCATCGACTGCGGTGCCGCGCACGCAGCCGCTGGTGGTGCAGCCGGTGATCACCACCGAGTCGACGCCCATCTGAACGAGGTGGCTCGCGAGGGGCGTGCCGAAGAACGCGCTGGCCTGGTTCTTGGGCAGTTGCAGGTCGCCGGGCTCGGGGGCGATCTCCTTGACGAAGTCGTAGCCGCGCAGCGGCACGCCCATGAGGCCCGTCATCTTGGCCGTGAAGGCGCCTTCGTGGTGCTTCCCCTTTGGCGCAACGTACGGGTAGATCACCGGCAGGCCCCGCTTGCGAAACTCAGCGATCAACCGCGCAATGCCGGGGATCGCGCGCCAACCCGCCTCGCCGCAACTGGTGCCGAACTCCTGCATCGATTCGAGGATCGGCTTGGGCGATTCGCCCATGCTGCGGTATTGCACGTCGATCACGAGCAGCGCAGCGCGTTTGCCGATGCCGCTGCTGCCGCCGAGGCCCGCTTTGCGGTACACCTCGAGTTCCGATTCGGGGACGATGCCGTCCCAGGGGCGCTTGGTCAAATGCGTTCTCCTTCGTTCCGGAGCGCATGATAGCGCGCCTATAATCGCCGGCCCCGGCAGGCACACCAAGGAATTCGCGCATGGCGAAAGGAAACGGCAAGGCTCCGCGCAGACTGGGGGCGCAGCCGCTCGAAGGTGGCGACATCCTGCGCAGCGGCCAGGCGCTGCTGGTGTATTTCGGGCTGTGCGAAGACAAAGCCGCGGGATCGAACGGCAGCCAGGACGCGGCGATCATCATCCGCAACCGGATCCTCGACCTCACGCTGCCCCCGGGCAGCCGGATCGACGACCGGCTCCTGATGGGCCGCTTCAAGATGGGCCGCACGCCGGCGCGCGAGGCGTTCAACCGCCTCGCCTCCGAAGGCCTGATCGTCATGCAGCGAAACCGGGGTGCCTTCGTGCGGCCCATGGATATCGTGCACATCCGGCAGTTCTTCGACGCCTACATCGCCTCGGAGCGGATTGTCGGCTATTACTGCCGGCTGGACGACGCGACGCTCGAGCGCGACCTCATGGCGATCCAGCGTGACTATCTGAAAGCGTATGCGAAGAAGCAGTTCCAGGAGATGACGCACCTTAACGCGCGCCTGCATGGGCGCATTGCGGTGGCCACGCACAACGAATACGTGGCCGAGAATGCGCTGCGGCTCTACAACCACGCACGCCGCCTGTCCTATTTCGTGAGTCTGCTCGAACAGGATTTCATTTCCTGCCTGCACGAGACTCAGGCGATGATCCGCGCCGATCACGAGGACATCATCGAGACGGTGCGGAAGAAGGCGGGGGGAAACACAGCAACTTCTTGAAGGCTTGATACAACCCAGCCATCCGGGGTTTCACTCACGCCACCAATTCCTCATTCATCTCTTTCATCAACTCATCCAACGAATTCCCGAACACTCCCCAGGCCTTTTGTAGCCAGCCCCTCGCCGCGAACTCCGCATAGTCGAAATCCCCTCGGCCAATGGAGCAGGAGCTTGCGATATGGTCTTTAATCAGCCTCAGCCACTCGGTCTGTTCCGGGGTGAATGAGGTAGGCCGCTGCGCGTTGTGCCGGAAGATCCACTCCTGAAACCGCTTGTCGACCAGCTCGCTGAAGGGCCTCAACTCTGAGTCCAAACCAATCGCAAACCGCACCAGCGCGATCAGGTCCGTGAGCTGGAGCTTCACGTTTGCGCCCTTGACCTGCGATGCCTGCACGCGCGCATAGGCGCTCCATAGCTTCTCGGTGGTCAGCATCAGTGGCGGGCGAGCAAGGGTGTCGCGCAGTTCTTCGATCATCTCGAACGTCAAAGCGCGCCTCTGGTAGGGCTGCTGGTAGAAGAAGCCGAGCGCAGCTATCTCGTCCTTGTTTTTGGCGACGTACTCGGCAAAGCTCTGGATAGCTTTGCGAGCCTGCGCCTCGGCCTGCTCGCTGTAGGCCGAGAGGGTCACGGTATCGCGGTTGACGTGGTCGATCAGCTGCTCGAGATCCTGGCGCGCTTTTTCGATCTGGTCGCGCAATTCGGGCTTATCGAAGGGCAGGCACGCGGCGGCCACGCGCTGCGCGCGCATGGCGGCGATCTCCTCAGGAGTCAGCGTCTCTTCGGATCGCGTGATCCCCTTAGCCTTGGCGGCAGCGATGGCGGCCTCGACGATTGCATCCGGATTGATCGCCGCGACCAGTGCCCTGGCGAGATCCCCCACAGGGATCCCGCCTGAAGATTTCTCAATACGCGCCTTGGCCTTGTCGTCCAACTGCTTGGACAAGCGCACCAGCCGGCTGGCGAGCGAAAGCACTGTGTCGTCATCCCGGTGGCCGACTGCCACGCCCTGCAGCAGGTCCTTGAGCGGGACGGTAGGCTGCCGCTCAAGCGGCCGGCAGTCGGTCTTGAGCGACTTTTCCACACCCACGGCATCGATCAGCACGAACCGCGTCTTGGCGCTTTCGGCGCTGTTGCTGACGCGCTTGAGGTCGTCCTTGCCGAGGCTGCGCACGCCGCGGCCTTTCATCTGCTCGTAATAGCCCCGGCTGCGCACGTCGCGCATGAAGAGCAGCACCTCGAGGGGCTTCACGTCGGTGCCGGTGGCGATCATGTCTACGGTCACAGCCATGCGCGGGTTGTAGTCGTTGCGAAAGCTCGCGAGGATGCTGTCCGGGTCTTCCTCGGCCTTGTAGGTGACCTTCTTGCAGAAGTCGTTGCCCTGCCCGTACACCTCGCGGACGATGTTGATGATGTCGTCGGCATGGCTGTCCGTCTTGGCGAAGATCAGGGTCTTGGGCACTTCCTTGCGGTTTGGGAAGACGACGGTTTCGACCGCCGCCTTCATGGCGAGCACTACCTGCCGGATCTGGCTGGGGTTGACCACCGAGCGGTCGAGTTCGGTGGCGGTGTAAGGCGTGTCTTCCTCCGTCTGCGCCCAGCGCTTCTTTCGCGTTTCGCGCTCGCGATGGTCCACCCACTCCTTTGCCTTGAGTTCCGCACCCTTCTTGGTGATCTCGGTTTCGATCAGGTAGACCTCGTAGCCTACGTTCACGCCGTCGACCACCGATTGCTCGTAGGTGTACTCGGCGACGATGTTCTCGTTGAAGAAGCCGAAGGTGCGCTTGTCCGGCGTGGCGGTGAGACCGACCAGGAAGGCGTCGAAGTAGTCGAGCACCTGCTTCCACAGGTTGTAGATGGAGCGGTGGCACTCGTCAATGACGATGAAGTCGAAGGTCTCGACAGGCACGGCCGCGTTGTAGCGCACCAGTTTGGCCTGCTTGTCGGTTTGCCGGAGCTCGTTCAGCGACACGTCCTCGGCCGACTCGTCGATCGGCTCGCCCGACAGGATGGAGTACATGCGCTGGATCGTGGAGATGCACACCTGCGCGTAAGGGTCTATGTTGCTGCTCGAGAGCCGCTGCACGTTGTACAGCTCGGTGAACTTGCGTCCGTCGTCCGGCGGCGTGTAGGCCATGAACTCCTGATGGGCCTGCTTGCCGAGGTTGCGGGTGTCCACGAGGAACAGGATGCGTTTGGCGCCGCCGAACTTGAGCAGGCGGTAGACAGAGGTGATCGCGGTAAAAGTTTTGCCCGAGCCGGTGGCCATGTGCACCAGGGCGCGCGGCTTGTTGAGGGCGAAGGACTTCTCCAACCCAGTAACGGCGCTGACCTGACAGCCGCGCAGGTCCTGCTCCGGCAGCGCCGGCATCTTGGCGGCGAGGCGGGTGCGCAGCGAGTCGGGCTGGGCACGACGATTGCGCAGTTCATCCGGGCGGAAGAAGCTGAAGATCTCGCGCGAGCGCGGCGCCGGGTCGCGGCTATCGGTAAAGCGGGTGATCTTGCCGGTGCTCTCGAACAGGTAGGGCAGGGGCGCTTTTTCAACGCGCTATTTGAGGGCCGACTGTGCATACCGAAGCGTCTGGTCTTCGGTCACGGCGAGGTTCTCGCCTGCCTCGTCGCGCTTGGCCTCTATGACGCCGACCGCCTCGCGATCCACGAACAGCACGTAGTCGGCCGGGCCGGTGTCGGTTGGGTACTCGCGGACCGCGACCCCTGGCCCGGCGCCGAGATTGAGATTTTTGAAGTCCTGCACCAGCCAGCCGGCTTGCTGCAGCCGTTCATCGATGGCAAGGCGGGCTTTGGCTTCGGGCGTCATTGCGGCCGGGAGGGTCAATTCAAGCCGAGTATAGCGGCACCATCCTAGGCTAAAGTACCGTGTGTCCTCCCGCCCGCCCGCACTTCCGCGCAATTTCCCCTGCCCCTGCCGCAGTTCCGAAGACGACCCGCAGCCATACGCATCTTGTTGCCAGCCTCTGCACATCGGATTTGGAGCGGGTATTCACGCCCCTACGCCCGAGACGCTCATGCGCTCCCGCTACAGCGCCTACGTCGTCGGCCTGATCGACTACCTGCTCGCGACCTGGCATCCATCGACGGCGCCGGGAGAGCTGGAGTTGTCGCCCGTGAAGTGGCTCGGGCTCGAAGTACGGCACGCCGAGGCAACGGGTGACGCCGGCGTGGTGGAGTTCGTCGCGCGCTGCCGGGTCAACGGACGTGCTCAGCGCATGCACGAGACGAGCCGGTTCGTGCGGCAGGATGGGCGCTGGTCTTACATCGACGGGCAGGTGATGGCCGAGGATTGAACCGGGGCGGGAAGGCCGGCCCAATGCTGCCATTTTTTCCTGGAGACCGCGTGGATATTGACTCTCCAGGCAATATACTGCCATCGACCCTTGCGCGCGCCCGGCCTATTCCGGCTGCACGCCGGCCGCCTTGATCATCTCGCCGATGCTCTCCACGTCGGCGCGGATCGCAGCGGCGAATTCCGCCGGCGTGTTGGCCACGAGTTCCAGGCTCAGCGCGTCGAGGTGCTTCTCGGTGAAATCGGGACGCCTGGCGATCGTAGTCACGTCGTGGTTGATGCGGTCGATCAGTTTCGGGTCGGCGCCGCCGGGGGCGAACATTCCGAACCAGATGATCGCCTTCACGTAAGGAAAGCCGCCCTCGGTCGAGGTCTGCACATCGGGAAAGCGCCCGGCCCGCGCCGCGCTGGTAATGGCGATCGCGCGAAGCCGCCCCGCCTTCACCATCGCCCCGGTCGCCGCAGGGCTACCCACTGAAATCTGCACCTCCCCGGCGACCAGCGCGGCGGTGGAGGGCGCGATGCCCTTGTACGGCACGTGCAGGAACTGCAGGCCCTCGCGCTTTGCAATCGTTTCGAATAGCAGATGGGGGTGCGCCCCCACGCCATAGGAACTGTAGGCGACCTTGCCGGGCGCGCGGCGCGCGATGTCGACCAGTTCGCGCAGGTTGTTTGCCGGGAACGAGGGATGCACGACGATGAACTGCCCGGAGCGCGCGATCATCGCGATCGGGGCGAGGCTCTTGTCCGGGTCGTAGGGCAGCTTCTTGTAAAGGAACCGGTTGGCGACCACGGTCGGGTCGATCGTGAAGAGGAGCGTGTACCCGTCGGGCGCCGCGCCCGCGACCCGCTCGGACCCGATGATCGAGCCCGCGCCGCCGATGTTTTCCACGACCACCGGTTGTTTCCACGTCGCCGTCAGTTCATGTGCGAGTGCGCGGGCCAGCACGTCGCTGCTGCCGCCGGCCGGGTAGGGCACGACAAGCCGCACCGGCTTCGACGGAAAGGCCGGCTGCGACTGCGCCGGCGGCGCGATGTGCAGCGCGAGCGCGGCGAATAGGAAGAGTAGTGTTGCGAGCGGTGCTTTTTGCGAGTGCATGGAAGGTCTCCTTTGGGATCCCGGTTCTTGCGACCGGTGGTGGACTGCGGGTCACGGCATTGAGAATCGCTCCGGCGCTGCGCGCTTGCCCGAGCCGCGTTGCGGCTGCATCGGCAATGCGAACCCCTGCACGTGGCAGGCGCGCAGGATCACGACGAGTTTCCAAAGCGCGCCGCCCGCGAACGCGGCAACGCCGGCCGCCGCCGCAAGCCACGCCGCCGCCGCGCCGCCGGCCAGGCACGGGAGGTAGAGCAGCACGGGCGCCGCATGCGCGAGTCCGCGCAGGATCGGGGTCGTCGAAGCCAGTTCACCCCGCGCAAGGGGGCCAATGCCGTTCGCCCTGGCCTCCGCGATGTAGCGCTGCCACAACCACGCATTGATGAGGGCCAGCGCAATGCCTGCCGCAGCAACCGGTACAAGGGATGCAAGGGGCGGTTTCATAGTGACGGAGAGCGCTGCGAGCATCCCCAAGCCTTCCGAGAGCCCGGTGGCGACCAGCATGGCCGGCATCAGAGGCGCGCGCCATGCGGGAATGCCCTTTGACGCATAGAGGATGCGCGCCTGGCAGTAAAGGAAGCCCGCTGCGGCGAGCGCAACGATTGCAAGCGCACCCTGCGCCATTTGGGGCCACACCCAGCTTGCGCCGAGCGCAGGGTAAATGAATGCGACGCACCAGGTCTCGCGCGTCATCCAGGAGCTCTGCGGCCGGAGCAGCACGTAGAGGAACCGCGCTTTGCGCCCGATCTTGAGAAACACGAAAAAGAGGCCGACCGCCATGGCGGCGGCCGCGGCGGTGTCGACAGCGCGCAATGCGTACGTCCCGAGCAGGCCCGCCGCATGTGCAAGCCATGCCGCCAACATCAGGCCTGCCGCCATACCGCCAAGCACAAAGTTCATTGCGGCACGGTAGTCCCAAAAGGTCTGTGGCTTGCCGACGAGAGGGTTGGCCGGATCCGACTGGCGCTCGTCGTCAAGGTCGGCCGCGTCCGCGGCGCGCCCGGGGGTGGACTGCGGCACCTCGTAGAGGTACTTGATCTGCGGGTCGTTGCCGAGCTCGGCATGCATCTGGAACGAGCGGCTGTCCTGCGCGAGTTTCGACACCGTGCTCGAGGGATCGGCGAAATCGCCGAAGCGGATCGCCTGCGTGATGCACGAGGTGGCGCAGGCCGGCGTCACCTCCGGGTCCACGCCCGGCACGAGGCCGGTGATTGCGGCGGTGTCGATGCGCTCCACGCAGAACGTGCACTTGTTGGCCACGCCGTAGCGGTCTTCGTGCGTGGTCTGCTTTTCCTGCTCGGTCTGGCCGCCGGCGTAATAGCCCTCCTTCTCGTGCACGATGGTGCGCGCCTGGTACGGGCACGCGACCGCGCACGAGGCGCAGCCGATGCACAGGTCGTAGTCCATGGTCACGAGACCGTCTTCGCGCTGGCGCGTCGCGCCAGTGGGGCACACCGGCACGCAGGAGGGCACCGCGCAATGCTGGCAGCCGGTGACCAGGAACAGGCGCGAAACATCGGGGAACGTGCCCTGCTCGACATCGAGCACCTTGCGCCACTGCACGCCCGGCGGCGTGTCGTTCGAGTGCTTGCAGGCGATCGTGCAGGTCTGGCAGCCGACGCAGCGGTTCAGGTCGACGATCATGCCGTAGCGCTTGGCGCTGCCGGTGTTCAGTTCGGTCAGGTTCATGCGGCGGCCTTCATGCAGGCGCCTTTCTAAGCGAGACACGCATGATGTCCGCGCCGCTGCCTGTGGCGTCCGTCAGCGACAACGCGAGGTCGGTGAGTGAATTCAGGCTTCCCACGCCGAAGTCCTTGGCCACCGGCGTGGCCCAGTGGTCGAACTGCCCGATCAGCAGCACGGTGTCCGGACGGATGCCCTCGCGCAGCGTGGCGCGTCCGCGCGTGGTGCCGCTGGCCGACTCGAGCACGATCGGGTCGCCGTCGGCGATGCCGAGCTTGCGCGCGGTGGCGCGATTGATGATCACGCCGTCGTGGCCCGAGACATTCTGCGCGACCTCGCGGATCAGCGGCAGGCCCACATTGGCGCCCCACGCGTACTGCATGCTGCGCGAGGTCAACGCCCAAAGCGGAAAATCCTTCGGGTCGCGGCCGAGTTCGGTCGCGTAGTTCTCCCAGATGTCGGGAAATGCGAGGTAGCCGGGCAGCGCTTCGTATTCCTTCAACTGCGGGTTCCACCACTCGATGCCGACTTCGTGCAAGCGGCGCTCCAGTTGCTCGCCGTGGCGCTTGATGCGCTCCTGGTAGGGCATCTCGAAGCGCAGGCCCTGCTCTTTCATGCGCGGGTAGAGGTACCACTCCAATTGGGAAAACGGCCGCAGCATGAAGCCCTTTTCGCTGAACCAGTCGATGCCGTGGATATCGGTGCCGCCGGAGGTCTCGTGGCTCGCGGCTTTGGCCACCGCATCCCAGATTTCCTTGGCGCCATGCGGCACTTCGGGGTCGAGTGAGTAGTCGTAGCCTTCACCGCGCAGGGCCATCGCCGCCGCGCCGCGGTTGATCGCCTCGTTGTACTTCTTCAACAGGCCGGTGCGCTTGGCAAGCTCGGTCGCTATGTCGGTCATGTCCTTGCACTCGCCGGCCGGCGCAACGGCGGGCTGGCGCAGCGCCCAGCCCTGGTGATGCCAGAACTGCTCGGCCGAGCCGGTCCCGCCGATGCGCGACATCTGCCAGCTTTCCAGGTCGGTGGCTTCGGGCAGGATCACGTCGGCCATCCAGTTCGATTCATCCTGCGTGTAGCCGAACGCGAGCGTGAACGGGAACTCGGCAATCCGCTTGGCGACCTCGGGTGCGTTCCACGAAGAGATCGCGGGGTTGGTGCGATAGCAGATCCACATCTCGGGCAGCGTCTGGCGCGGCCACGGCTTGGGCGCCTTGTGCTGGAACAGCCAGGGCAGGTGGGCCGGACCCAGCGCGGCGGACCAGGGCGAATTGGCCGACAGCGGTACCAGCATCTTGTACGCGTTGCGGATATGGGGCTTTGACTGCCATTCGTCCTTCTTCGTGGAGTTGAAGGGGTAGGCCATGAAGCCGTCCTCGCCGTGCTTCGCGCTCTTCAAACGGTTGTCGGCCGGGCGGTTCAGGCGCACCTTGGTGCCCATCGTGCCGCCGGGCACCTCCAGCGCGCCGACCAGGCACGCGAGCATCGTGCGGCCCCACATCGCCTGGTAGCCGCCCCAGCCGTTGTTCACGCCCTTGCCGAGCATCACGCCCACGGGGCGGTGCGGCAGCACATGGCCGTCGATCTCGATGGTCGCGCCGATCTTCGCGTGGGCGACGAACTCGTCGGCCACGCGGCGCAGCGTCTCCACGTTGACGTCGCATTCGGCGGCGGCCCACTCGGGCGTGTACTGGCGCAGGTGCTCGCGCATGAGTTCGAACGAAGGCTTTGCTTCGACGGACGCGTGCACCCAGCGCTCGCCGTCGGGGCCTTCTTCGTAGCCGGCGACCATGTAGGCGCCCTCCATCGCCGCATCGGCAATTGCGCCGTCGTAGGGTTTCGCCTTTGCGTCCGAGAGATCCCAGATCAAAGGCTTGCCGCTCGCGTTGTCGCGCATGAAATAACCGTGCGGGCCGACTAGGTAGGGCGAGTTCGTGTCCTCCTTGAGGAAGCGTACGTCGCACACTTCGCGCCAGTTTCTCTCCAGCACGATGCGGTGGATCAGCGCATAGAGATACGCCGCGTCGGTCTTGGGCTTGATCGGCACCCACTCGCCCGACAGCGCGCCGGTCACCGACAGGTGCGGCTCGACCTGGACGCGCTTCAAGCCGCGCGAGCGCGCATCCGCCTGCCGCCAGACGCCCGAGACGCCGCCGGAGGCTTCGTTGTTGCTGCCGAAGTTGATGACGTAATCGCAGTTGAGCGAATCGACCACCACGGTGAAGGCGCGATGCCAGAACTCGCCGTACAGGTGCTCGGAGTGGAAGCACTTGGCGCCCTGGCCGGAGCCATAGCCCTGGTCCATCACGCCCCAGGCCGAGAGGAAGGCCGGGAACGTACCCATGTAGCGCGTGGGCGTGCCGCCGCCGCCGAAGCTGGCCGCGAGGCGCGGATAACCTTCCTCGTCGCGCAGGCCCTTGGCCTGGATCTCGTTGAGTTTGCCCGCGACGATGTCGAGCGCTTCGTCCCATGAGATGGGCACGAAGCCGGGATCGTGCTCCTTGCCTTTCTTCGGATTGGTGCGCTTGAGCGGGCGCGTGATGCGGTTCGGGTTGTAGGTCTTCTGCACCAGGCCATACGCTTTCACGCAGATGCGCCCGCCTGCGGGATGGATGCCTTCGAGATCATGGTTCGGCGTCATGCGCAGCGCAATGCCGTCCTTGACCTCGACCTTGAACAGGTCGGGTCCGCAAACACACTGGTTGCAGTACAGCGGCACCATTTTGCGCTCGCCCGAGGCGGGCGTGGCGGGGGCGGCCATTACTTGCCCAAAGCGGCGACTTTCGCAGCCTTGGCTTCCAGCCTTTCCTTCTGCTTGGCGAGGTCGACGACGAAACGCGTGTGCTTCGCCTTGCCGACGAGGTCCAGCGCATCGCGCACCTCGACCTCGAAATTCACGCGCCGGCCCTCGATCCCGGTGACCGTGGCGGTGACGTCGACCCACATGTCGCGCATCGTCGGGCCGAGGTGGTCGATCTCCACTCGCGCGCCCACCGAGTTTTCCTCCGGTGTGAGGTACTCGCCGAGCAGGTCCTTGCAGGTGATCTCGACGTCGCGAACCATCATCGGCGTCGCGTACACGCGGAGCGCGTCGCCCATGAACCCGATGGTGCGTTCGGTGTCGACCACCACGCGCGAGGTCTTCTTCATGCCTGCCGTCAGTCCCGGTTTCATGCGGTCTTCTCCTCAGTAGATTTCAGCACGGTATTCGAGCGCCGCAATTCCTGTTTCAGGATCTTGCCCATCGCGCTTTTGGGCAGCGCATCGACAAAACTCACGCGCCGCGGGATTTTGTAGCCGCCGATACGCCCGCGGCAATGGGCGATGATCTCCGCCGGCGTGAGCGAGTGCCCCGGCGCGGCCACCACGACCGCGCAGAGCGCTTCGCCGAATCGCTTGTCCGGCACGCCGATCACCGCCACCTCATGCACGCCGGGGTGCTGGTAGATCGCCGCCTCGACCTCCGACGTATACACGTTCTCGCCGCCCGTGATGACCATGTCCTTCTTGCGGTCGAGCACGAAGAGATAGCCTTCCGCGTCCAGCCGGCCGACGTCGCCGGTGTGGAACCAGCCGTCCTTGAAGGCTTCGCGCGTTTCACGCGGCCTGTTGTGGTAGCCGTTCGCTACCTGCGGGCCGCGCACGAGGATCTCGCCGGATTCTCCCGGGGCTACCGCCTTGCCGGCATCGTCGATGATGCGCACATCGACCCCGGCCAACGGGCGCCCTCCCGCACGGAGCAAGTCTTCCCGCCCTGCCAGCGCGCGCGCATGATCGTGCTCGTCGAGGATCGCAAGCACCGGCGAAGTTTCGGTGAGCCCGTAGACCTGCTGCATGGCCACGCTCGGGAAAGCACCCATCGTCCTGCGGATCCATTCGGCCGGCATCGGCGAGGTGCCGTAACTGATGATGCGCAGGCTTGAGACGTCGTGCCTGCCGAATGCCGGATCCTGCAGCATGCGGATGATCATCGTCGGCACGAGGCTTCCGATGGTGATGCGATGTTCTTCGATTGCCTCCAGCACGGCTGCGGGGGAAAACTCCGGCAGGTAGGCGTGGCTGCCGCCGTGCATCGTCACGCAGGTGGCTTTGAGGTCGGTCGAGTGGAACATTGGCGACACGTGGAGGTAACTGTCCCAAGGGCGTACCCCCATGATGTGCGCCATCTGCAGCGCATTGGCCACGATGTTGCGGTGGGTGATGCGCACGCCCTTGCCGCGCCCCGTGGTGCCGCCGGTGTAGAGCAGGATCGCGTCGTCGTCTTCGGAGGGCTCATGCGCAGGTGCCGGCGAGGCGGCGTTGCGCAACTCGTCATAGCAGGACGCGAGGCCGGTTTCGGCATGTGGCGCGAGCAGTAACGCCCGCGTGCGCCAGGCGTCGAGCGGGGCGCGATCGAGCAACGGCGCGAAATGCGGATCGATCGCCAGGACCTTGCAGCCGGCGTCTTCGAGGACTTCGGCGATCTCGGGCGGGGCGAGCCGGAAATTCACTGGCACCGGCACGATGCCTGCCCAGTAGGCCGCATAGGTCAGCTCGGCCTGGCGCACCGAGTTGCGCGCCAAAATACCGATGCGCTCGCCTGGTTCAAGTCCAAGGGTGCGGCGCAGAAAGCCAGCCGCCTGTGCAATCCGGCCCATCCACGCATGCCACGTGAGGTCGCCGGAACCTTCGAGGATCGCGGGATTGTTGCCGTGCAGGCGCTCCGTGCGCAGCAACAGCGAAGGCATCGTCAACATTGGGTTTCTGTTCGTCAGGCTCCAGAAGCATTTTGCGCGCAATCGAGGGTGCCTTGAAGCGCGCGAACAGGGAAATCGCCGGTCCGCTGCGAAACAATGCCCCGAAGCGACGCCGTAGTAGCATCGCGCCGATGACAATCACCGTGGCCCAGGCCCTCGAGCAGGCCGTCGAACACCATCGCGCAGGGCGCTTTGAGGAGGCGGAACTGGTCTATCGCCAGATCCTCGAGACTGTGCCGAACCATCACGATGCGTTGCATTTGCTCGGGATGATTGCGTACCAGTCGGGCAAGCACGCAGAGGCGGCGGACCTCTTCGGCCGTGCGGTGGAAAGCGCGCCGCGCGTTGCGCTCTTTCAACATCACCTGGGTGTCGCGCTTGGCGCGCTTGGGCGCAATGTCGAGGCGGCCGTTGCGCTTCGTGCTGCCATCGAAATCGAGCCCTCGATGCGGGGGCCGCGCACGGAACTCGGGTTGTGCCTGCTGCGCGAGGGAAAGTACGGCGAAGCAACCACGCACCTCAACGAAGCCCTCGAACTGGATCCGGGCGATGCGATCGCCGCGAGGAACATCGCGGTCTGTTAAGCCGAAACGGGCCTCCTGGGCGACTCGGAAAGGTTTGCGCGACTGGCGGTGGCGCTCGACCCCGGTGACGCCGGGGGCTGGAACAACTCGGGCGGAATCCTGATTTCGCGCGGCGAACCTGAGGCCGCCGCGCCGATGTACGAGAAAGCCTGCGAGCACAACCCGGCTTACAACATGGCGTACAGCAATCGCCTGATGTGCGAACAATACCTGCCCGGTGTTTCCGAGGAACGATTGCTCGAGTTGAGTTCCATCTGGCAGGCGCGCTACGCGCCGGCGGGCAAGGCCGCATTCCATGCGTCGCGCAAGCCGCCCGACGACGGCCGATTGCGGCTGGGATTCGTGTCGCGCGACCTGAAGAGGGCGCCCGTGGGCTATTTTCTCGTAGGCCTGTTCGAGGCTTTGCGGGGCGAGGCGGTGTCGGTTGTCGTGTATTCGGACGCTGAAGGCCCGGACGACCTGACCGAAAGAATGCGGCAAGCGGCGTCGCATTGGCGCGAAACACGGCCCTTGAGCGACGAGCAGCTGCTGAGCGTCGTGCGGGACGACGCGATCGACGTATTGTTCGACCTCGCAGGCCATACCAAGGCCAATCGGCTGCCGGTCTTTGCCCGGCGCGCGGCCCCGATCCAGGTCACCTGGGCCGGCTATGTGGGAACCACCGGCCTCGATGCGATGGACTTCGTGCTGGCGGATCGATTCCAGGTGCCGGTCGCCTCCGAGCGGTTCTATCGCGAGCGCGTCCTGAGGATGCCTCACGGGTACGTCTGCTACGAGCCGCCCTTTTATGCGCCGGAGGTGGCTACGCTGCCGGCATTGCGCGAAGGGCGGATCACCTTTGGCGCCTTCCACAACGTGGCAAAGATCGGTGCGCCATCGATCGCCGCCTGGGCGCGTGTCATGGCCAGGGTCCCGGAGTCCCGCATTGTGCTCAGGTACACCAACCTCGATGAGCCAGGTGCAAAGCAGAGGATGCTGCGTTCGTTCGCGTCCGCAGGCATCGCAGAGGAGCGGATCATGGTCGAGGGAACGAGTTCGCACGTCGACATGCTCAGTCGGTACAACGACATCGACATCGCGCTGGACAGCATGCCCTACAGCGGCGGCCTGACGACCTGCGAGGCGCTCTGGATGGGCGTGCCGGTGGTAACGCTCCCCGGGGGCACGTTTGCCGGCCGGCATTCGTTGTCGCATCTCAGCAATGCCGGGTATCCGGAGTGGGTTGCCACAGATCTGGAAGACTATGTGCGAATTGTCGCGAACCTTGCGCGTGACTTCGACGGACTCGCAACGCTGCGTGCAGACTTGCGCAGGCAAATGGCCGCTTCGCCGTTGTGCGATGCGAGCCGGTTTGCCAAGGATTTCCTGCAACTGCTACGCGCAACGGCCCGCTAACCACTAAGATGGAACGCGCGGTGCTATATTGCCGGCTATGTTCGGAGGCTTTTGCGATGGACTGGAAACCTTACATCACGACCGATCCCCAGATTTTGCATGGTGCCGTGTGCTTCCGGGGTACACGAATACCGGTATCCGTCGTTCTCGATAATCTGGCCGCTGGCGAAACGCCGGAACGCATTCTCGACCAATACCCTTCACTTCGACCTGAGCATATTCCCGCAGCGATCGGTTACGCCGCGGAATTGGCGCGAGAGCGCATCGTTCCCATCCCCGCCTAATCGCGCAGGGTGCCTGCTCGATTCAAACTTGACGAGAATCTACCTCGTGACGCTGAAGACTTGCTTCGCAAGTCTGGTCACGACGTGCATACCGTAATCGACGAGCAACTGGGAGGTAACTCCGATCCACGAGTCTTTAACGCCTCCCAGGCGGAGGATCGGATCCTTGCCACCTTTGATCTCGATTTCTCCGACATACGTGCCTACCCTCCGGCGCGTCATGCCGGCATCTGGGTATTGCGCCCACATACGCAAAGCGTCGACAACACATTGGCTTTGCTGAGGGCTGCGTTGCTGGTGCTCGCAATCGAACCCTCACGAGGTCGCCTGTGGATCATCGAGCCCGAACGGATCCGTATTCGAGAGTAGTTGGTCATTTCGTCCAACCCACCAATGAGCCCGGACCCGTCGCAAGCGGGTTTCGCCCGCTTGTGTCGCGCGGGTAATCGACAACGTCGCCTTCATGACGATCGCCGCGAAGTGAAGCACCAAGCCCGTCGGCAATCGCGTCAGACGTGAAATCCGTTACAGCGGATACACCAGCAACACGTCCACGCAGCGCGAATCGAGAATCACGCGCCGCTCCTTGAACCTCGGCTGGCCGCCCTCCATCACGATCAGGTCGAGGTACTTGCCGATCGCGAACAATCCTGTCTCGCCGCTTTCCATCGTGCGGTAGACGCTGAAGTTCGAGCGCACTGCAATCGAACCGTCGGGACGCTGCTTCACGTCGGGCCGGCCGACGATGTGGCAATGCGTATGCGGCTCGAAAACGTTGGCGGTCTTGAGCGCCAGCACGCGGTCTTCCATCATGCCGCGACCGTTGCACAGCATGATCCCGATCGGGTAACCGGCTTCGAAGTTCTCGCGCGTGGTGATCTGGTAGACCGCGTCTTCGGTGAAGAACCCGGTCCATTCGTCGATCAGGCCGTCGTCCAGGCGGTGCACATAGTCGGCGAGGAAGTTTTCGATGCGCAGCCACGTCGCCGCATCGACCTGCCCTTCGGCTCTCAACTGCGCTGCCACTTCAGTGAAAGCCCATGATGTCGCGATAGCCGTGCCAGAACCCGCGCACCGAGGCCTCGGTAGCGCGCGAGGACTCGTTCGACTCGGCCACCTTGCCGCCCATCTCGATAAACGCCTGCTCGTCCGGGCTGGTGCGGGTGCCGCGCTGCACGAATTCGTTGATGCAGCCGTCCTCCAGCGAAACGAGGCCGGCCGCGCCGGTGAGGTTGCCCTGCATTACGCGCATCTGTTCCTGTGCGGCGTCGTCACGCTCGTAGCCGAGGAACACCCAGAAGAGCTCGGTCTTGTCGATGCCGCGCGGCACGAAGTAGCGCACGGCAAGCGAATTCAACGTGAAATGCACCACCAACGTCGGGAAGATCGTCTGGATGCTGTGGGTGATGCCGTCTTCGAACTCGTCCCACGCCTTGAGGAGTTCGGGACCCGCGAGGTCGGACTGGTACTGACCCGAATGAACCGTCTCGTATTCATTCTCCGCGGCGAGCGTCGAGCGCTTGGTGTAGCTGATGTGGTGCCACTTCTTGTCGGACAGGATGATCCCGCCGTCCATGTCGAGGCGGTTGACCTTGAAAGTGGTGTAGAAGGTGTGCAGCAGCGTTGCATGGTAGGAGTCGCGCACGTTCTCGGCGTAGAGCTTCCAGTTGTTGTGGATCATCTGGCTGTGCACGCCGAGCACCTTGAGCGGACGGCCGAGGTTGCGATCGAGGAATTTCGACATCGGTGCGCCGAGGTAAGCCTCGAGCGGCTCGGTCTCGTCCGAAAACGTGCCGAACACCAGGCCGCAGAAAGTTGCGACGCGCAGCGGTTGAAGGCGGTGCTTTGCCGGGTCGAAGTCTTCGGGCATTCCGCCTTTGCCTTTGAGGCCGTTGCGGAAGGCCACCGACTTCAGCTTGCCGTCGAGGCTGTAGTTCCACGCGTGGTACACGCAGGTAAGCGACTCCAGGTTCTCGCGCTGCTTGAGGCACACCAGTGCGCCCTTGTGCGCACAACGGTTCACCATCGCGTGCAGCTTTTCGTCGTGGTCGCGTGTGACCACGATCGGCGTCTCGCCGACCCACGCGGTGCGCACATCGCCCGGTTTGGCGACATCGGCCTCCATGCACAGGAAGTTCCAGATCGGGCCGCGGAAGATCTTCTGTTGCTCGAGCGCGTAGATCTCCGGGTCCGAGAAGACGCGGAACGGGACCCGGGCGACGCCTTCGGGCCAGGCCAGCGGTTCGGCAAGCGCGGGAGATAGGTTCATTTCGGTTTCCAAGGACAAGAAACTGCGTTGCGGGATGCTAACCCGCGGTGCCTGCCGGGCTCAATCCAATGCGATCCCCGGGGTGAAACACCCCAATGAGTTTCACAGCCGGTACAGGCCGGAGAGTTGACCCGGCGGGGCTCAGGTGACCATGATGCCGAATGACAAGCATGCATGAAGGCGCACGATGAAACTCGACGGTATCCGCGTTCTCGACCTCTCCCGTTTCCTGCCGGGTCCCTGGATCGGCCTCACCATGGCCGACCATGGCGCCGAGGTGATCAAGATCGAAAGTTTCGAAGGCGAGCCCACGCGCCACCTCGGGCCGCCGGTCAAGGGATTCCCCGCCTATTTCCGCAACACGCAGCGCGGCAAGCTCTCGATGACGCTCAACCTGAAGAGCGACGAAGGGCGCGAGATCTTCATGAAGCTCGCCGAGCAAAGCGACGTCGTCATCGATTCGTTCAGGCCGGGGGTCATGGGACGGCTGGGGCTGGGATATGACGAAGTGAAGGCGCGGGCGCCCCGCATCGTCTATTGCTCGCTGTCCGCGTTCGGGCAGACCGGTCCGCTTGCGCAACGCCCTTCGCACGATGTCGGGGGGCAGGCATTGACTGGCGTCCTGAGCCTGGGGCGCACCGAGGGCAGGCCGCCGTCACTGCCGACCCTGCCGGTGGCCGACGTTGCGCTCGGGTCGGCGGCGCTGATCGCGATCCTGATGGCGCTTCTGAAGCGCGAAAAAAGCGGCCAGGGCGACTACATCGATGCGGCGATGATCGACACGCTGATGTCCTGGACGCCGCATATCCTGAGCAGCGTCATCGCCGAGGACCGCGCGCCGGACCTTGCCAATGAGCGCCTGCATGGTGGCGCGGCGTTCTACAACGTCTACCGGACTTCTGATGACCAGTACCTGGTGTTGTCGGGCTCGGAGATGAATTTCGTCGAGAACCTGCTGCGCGCGCTCGGGCGCCCGGATCTCGTCGAGTTGTGCGCCAAGGGCTGGGGCGAAGTGCAGGCGCCGGTGAAGAAATTCCTCGCCGAGACGTTTGCCACGAAGACGCGCGATGAATGGGACCGGTGGCTGTCCGACAAGTCGGTGTGCTACGCGCCGGTGCTCGACCTGAAGGAAGCCTGGCAGTCGAAAGTCCTGCGCGAGCGCGGCATGATCGTGGCCGGCCCCGATGGCGTCGAGAACCTTTCGACCCCGATCAAGTTCCGCGAGGAGCCTGGCCAGCCTTCATATGAATGCGCGACGCTGGGCCAGCACACGGACGAATTGCTCGAGCGGATCGGGTATGACGCTGCGGCGCGGGCAAGGCTGCACGCGGCGAAAATCTGCTGAAGGAACAACCGGAGGACTCCACGATGAAATCCATTGCAGCAATCCTTGCCGGCCTCGCGATCGTGTCATCGAGTCTCGCGCTGGCGCAGGACAAGCCCGAGTTGTCCACTGTGCGCCTCGGCGTCGGCGGCAAGGCCTCGCTGTATTACCTGCCGCTTACGATCACCGAGCGGCTGGGCTATTTCAAGGACGAAGGCCTCAACGTCGAGATCAGCGACCTGCAGGGCGGCTCGAAGACCATGCAGGCGCTGGTTGGTGGCAGCGTCGACATTGCTTCGGGTGCCTACGAGCATACGATCACGATCCAGCCCAAGGGCCAGAACATCCAGGCGTTCGTCGCGCAAGGACGCTATCCCGGGTTCGCGCTCGGGGTGGTGAAAGCGAAGGCGGCGGCCTACAAGTCGCCCAAGGACCTCAAGGGCATGAAGATCGGCGTCACCGCGCCAGGTTCGGGCACGCAGACCTTCGTCGAGTACCTGCTGAACAAGGACGGGCTGAAGGGTTCGGACGTGGCGTTCATCGGCGTGGGGTCTTCGGCCGGCGGCGCGGCCGCGGTACGCACAGGCAAGATCGATGCAATCTCCAACATCGACCCGCTGATGACCGAGCTTGAAACCTCGGGCGATGTGGTCATCATGGTCGACACGCGCACGACCAAAGGCACGCTGGCGACCTTCGGTAGCCCGATGCCGGCCGGCACGCTCTATACGTCGAGGGAGTTCATCGCGAAAAACCCGCGCACGGTGCAGGCGCTCACCAATGCCATGGTCCGCGCCCTGCTCTGGATTCAGAAAGCCACGCCGGCGCAGGTCGCAGACACGGTGCCGCCCCAGTACGTGCACAACCGCGAGCTTTACCTCGCCTCTTTCGCGAAAGTGCGCGAAGGCATTTCGCCGGACGGCCTGTTCCCGCGCGAGGGCGTGGAGAACACGCTGAAGATGCTCAAGGAGTTCGACGCCGGCGTCAAAGCCGCGACGATCCGGCTCGACGAAACCTATACGAACCGGTTCGTCGAGCAGGCGCTCAAAACCGTGAAACGCTAGCTTTGGCGCTGCATTAGCAACGGAACGATCGCCTTGACCGCGATCGCGGCCTTGGCTTTCAAGGCTGCGTCATCGTTGTTCGCAACCGGATGCTCAATGACCGCAAAAGGGTAGCCGGGCAAGCCGTTCAGTTCGCCCACCAATTCCGCGCTGCGCACGAAGCGGTCGGTCATGATCCCGACGGCCGGGATCCCGAGCCGCTCGGCTGCGATGGCGTCGTGCAGACTGCACGACGAACAGCTCCCTCAATCGCCGGTCGCGGAGAGCACCGCGTCGGCCCCCCGCAACTCCGCCAGCATTTCGGGCGGCACCGGACGGCTGGCGTCGGGCTTGCGGCGGCGGATGACCTCGCGCACGCCGTACTGCTTCCTCAGGATCTCCTCGATGAAGTCGAACAGGCGCTCGGTGCCGATCTTGGCGTTGTCGATCATGCCGATGACCGCGCCTTCGAGCGATTGCAGGGCGGGTGCCATGCGCAGCGCCTCGCCTTCGGCGGATTGCCGCGGATCCAGGACCATGAGTGTCATGTGGGGTTCTCCTTAGCTTCAGACTACGATGGGTTCGGTAATGGCGAGCGATTTCTTGCCGTACCACGGCGGCACGATGGCGGCGAATCCGCCGGCCGGGCCGCCGGCGGCGATGACGAGCAGGTCGTCGGGCGTGCGCAGCGCGCGGTAGACCTGGTCTTCGTTCTTGCGTCCGGCAACCGCGGCCTTGCCCACGGTACGCCATTCGCCGCGTTTTACCCGAGCGACCTCGAAAACATATTCGCGGATGTTCGCTTTCGTCCAGTTCGACTCGGCGAAGATGTCGCGATGCTGCTTGGGGATGACGACCGCGTAATTCCCCTCCCAGATCGAGTAGGTCAGCATGTTGCTCTTCATCGCCGCGGCGTAGGTGTCGCAGATCTCCTTGGGGTCGTGCGTCCACTCGTTCATGATCTGGTGCGGCGATTCGACCGCCATGACCGTCACTGCCGAAGTGCCCGCGGGGATGCCGCGCTCTACCGACAGGGGCAGCCACGCGCTGCCTTCCTCGTCTTCCGCCACGCAAAACGTGAACTTGCCCGGATGGCCGAGCGTGGAACGGTCGAGCTGGCCGGGCACGCCGCCGAGCACGTTGAGCAGGAACAGGCGCACGCTGCGCCCGATGGTGGCGTTGGCGCGGCTCCCGTTCGCAAGCACGTTGTGCGTCGAGTTCATGCCGAGCGCGGTGCGGATCGGGCCGTTGACGACGATGAACGGCGCGCTGCCGCCGGTGCTGGCCGTGCTCCCGTGCAGGCCGACCTCGGGCCTGCACAGCGCTTTGATGATCGCCACCACGACCGGCATGTACTCCGGGAGGCACCCGGCCATCAGCGCGGCGATCGCGACTTTCTCGGCGGTGATGCGGCGGCGGCGCACCGGCTCGACGCCAACGGTGTCGTCCGGCTGCAGCTTCACGGCCGCGAGGAAACGCAGCACGCCTTGCTCGGTAGGAGGCACCACGGGCAGTCCGTCGGTCCAGCCGTTCTTCTGGAAGAGCTCGTTGGCTGCGAAGGCGTCTTCGACTTCGAGCGCTGCGCTCACGAGTGCACTGGTCATGGGATTGCAATCTCCGTTGAACCGTGATTTTCCATCATATGACCCCCTTGCGCCGGTGGCGCTCGATGTCGGCCGGCGACAGGTTCGCGAAGCGCGCGAAGACCTCCTCGCTGTTGGCGCCCGGTACCGGCGCGGGGGAGTACTCCGCCGGAGTGCGGCTGAACTTGATCGGGAATCCCGGCGCCGAGGCTGCCGAGGGCTTGCCCGTGAGCGGATTGACCAGCGGCACGATCATCTGCCGCTCCAACAGCTGTTCCCAGTGCATCACTTCCGCGGTCGATCGCACCGGGCTGCACGCCACCGAGGCGCGCGCCAGTTCCGCCACGATCTCGTCCTTGGTTTTCTGCGCGGTCCATTGCGTGACCACGGCATCGACCGCATCGTTGTTCACGATCCGCCATCCGATGTCCATCATGCCTTTGTCGTCCTTGAGGTCGGCGCGCCCCATTGCGTCGAGCAACGCAAGCCATTCACTGTGCGTGGCGGCGCCTATGGCCACCCAACCGTCCCTGGCGCGGAAGACGTTGAACGGCGAAAAACGCATGATCCGGTTGCCCTGGCGCGGCGCGAGATCGAGCGTCTCATAGCAATCGATCGGCTCGTCATAGATCAGCGAGAACAGGCAATCGGACATCGCGACGTCGATCCCCTGGCCTTCGCCGGTGCGCTCGCGATGCAGGAGCGCGGCGACGATGCCGTTGGCGGCGAACACCCCGGAAATCGCATCTGACAGCGCCGAGGCCGTCTTTACAGGCGGCTCGCCCGGCTGGCCGGTCATGCTCATGAGGCCCACGGCCGCCTGCACCATGAGGTCGTAGGCTTTGTCGTCTTTCGCCGGGCCGGTGGAACCGTAGCCGGTCAATGCGCAGTAGATGATCGAAGGATTCACCGCACTTAGCGCCGCATAGTCGATGCCGAGGCGCGTCGCGACGCCGGCGCGGAAATTTTCCACTACGACGTCGGATTTTTTCACCATCTCGAGGAAGATCGAGCGGCCCTCGGGCGACTTGAGATCGAGCGTGACCGATTTCTTGCCGCGCTGGCGCTTGAGGTAGGCGAGCCCCATGTCCTGCGGTGTCCTGCGCTCGAACGCGATGCCCCCGGGGCCGTCGTAGGGTGGTGCGAAGGCAGTGGGGTCACCGCCCCTGGGGTCGTCGACCTTGATGACTTCGGCGCCCATGCCGGCGAGGAACAGCGTGCATTGCGGACCGGAAAAGAACCGGGTCAGGTCCAGCACGACCACGCCGTCCAGGATTTTCTTCATGGCGTCAGTCTAGGGGATGCAGGCCGCATGAAGTAACCGGAGGTTCGCAGCGAAACCGTGCTCTTTCGACGGCAGCCGCATGGCACAATCGTCCGGCAATCTCCCCCTACGGAAAGCCGATGCCCATCGCTTGCAAGCTGCTCCTGTCCCTTCTCGCCCTGTTCGCGTTCCATGGCCAGGCCTGGTCGCAGGGCGCCTACCCGAACAAGCCGGTGAAGATCATCGTGGCCTTCCCGCCGGGCCAGGCCACCGACCAGGCGGCGCGCGCGATCGCGCAGAAGCTCTCCGAAAACCTCGGTCAGCAGTTCTTCGTCGAGAACAAGCCGGGCGCGGCGAGCATCATCGGTTCGGAAGCCGCGGCCAAGTCGCCGAACGACGGCTACACGCTGTTCATGGGGTCTTCGGGCAGCCTCGCAGTGAACCCGGGCATGTACGCAAAACTGCCTTACGACCCGATCAAGGATTTCACGCCGATCTCGCTCGCGTTGAAGGTGCCGTTCTTCGTCGTGATCAACCCGGCGGTCCCAGCCGGTTCGATCAAGGAGCTGGTGGCTTACCTCAAGGCAAACCCGGGCAAGGTGAATTTCGGCTCCGCGGGCAACGGCGCGAGCAATCACCTGTCGACCGAGTTGTTCAAGAGCGTGACCGGAGTCTCGATAGTGCACGTGCCGTACAAAGGCTCGCCGCCCGCGGTGACCGACCTCCTCGCCGGGCAGATCGGCCTGATGTTCGAGACCGGCCCGCTGATCATGCCGCATGCGAAGAGCGGCAGGCTCAAGTTGCTCGCCGTGGGCAGCGCGCAGCGCTCGCTTGCCGCGCCCGATCTCGTGACGGTCGCCGAATCCGGCTATCCGGGTTTCGAGACCGTCGGCTGGGCGGGACTGCTTGCGCCAACCGGGACGCCCAGGGAAATTGTCGCGAAGCTGAATGCGGAAGTCGTGAAGATCCTTTCGCAAACCGAAGTCACCGGGCGCTTCGTCACGCTGGGCGCGGAACTGCTGAGCAGCTCAGCCGACGATTTCGGCGCCTACATCAAGTCGGAGACCGCCAAGTGGGGCAAGGTCATCAGGGAATCCGGCGCCAAGGCGGACTGAGCGCGCAAGGCCATTGACGCCATGGCCCGCGGCGCGCTCGCTTCACTGCCTTCGGTCGATCGGCTGATCAGCTCGCCGGAGGGCGCGGCGCTATCCGCCCGGCACGGTCATGCATTGCTCGTTGAAGCCGCGCGCGCGGTGCTGGCCGAAGAGCGCGAACGGTTGTCGAAAGCCCCGGCGGCCGCAGGCGCGGACCTACCTGCGCTGACGGCGAAATGCGCCGCGTGGATCGAGACGCTGATGCGAGCGTCGCTGCGCCCGGTCTTCAACCTCACGGGCACCGTGCTGCATACCAACCTCGGGCGCGCGCTCTATCCGAAGACTGCGATCGAAGCCGCCACGCAGGCGATGGCCGGCCCGGTCAACCTCGAATACGAAATCGAAGGCGCTGCGCGCGGGGAACGAGACTCGCATGTCGAGTCATGGATCAGGCGCCTGACCGGGGCCGAAGCCGCTGTGGTCGTCAACAACAATGCCGCGGCGGTCTACCTCACCCTGTATGCTCTCGCGCGCCGCAAGGAAGTCATCGTGTCGCGCGGCGAGCTGGTGGAGATCGGCGGGTCGTTCCGCATCCCCGACATCATGGCGAGCGCCGGTTGCAAGCTGCGCGAAGTCGGCACGACGAACCGCACGCACCCGAAGGATTTCGAAGGCGCCCTGGGCAAGGCGACCGGTGCGATCATGAAAGTGCACACGAGCAACTATTCGGTGCAGGGCTTTACCGCGACGGTGCCCGAAGCCGAGCTCGCGGCGATCGCGCACAAGCACGGCGTGCCGCTGATCAACGACCTCGGATGCGGAATGCTCGTGAACCTCGAGGACTTCGGGTTGCCGCACGAGCCCACGCCGCGCGAGGCGATCGCCAACGGCGCGGACATCGTGACCTTCAGCGGCGACAAGCTGCTGGGCGGGCCGCAGTGCGGGCTCATCGTCGGGCGCAAGGACCTGGTCGAGCGCATCCGCAAGAACCCGATGAAGCGCGCGCTTCGCATCGACAAGGTGAGGCTAGCCGCGCTCGAGGCGGTGCTGCGCCTGTATGCGAACCCGGAGAGGCTTGCGTCGGAATTGACGACGTTGCGCCTGCTCACCCGGTCGCGGGAAGAAATCCTTTCGGTGGCGCAGCGAGTGATGCCCGTTGTCGAGAAAGCGCTGGCCGGTCAGGCCGCCGTGAGAGTCCTCGAATGCGCCAGCCAGATCGGCAGCGGGGCGCTGCCGGTGGAAACCTTGCCGAGCGCGGGAATCGCCATGATCCCGGCCGGCAAGCGCCGCAGCGGCGCCGCCGATGCGCTGGCGCGGGCGTTTCGCGCGCTGCCGGTGCCGGTGATCGGCCGCATCAACGAAGGCGAGTTCATCCTCGACTTGCGCTGCCTCGAAGACGAGGCCGGGCTCGTCGCGCAGCTCGCCCACCTGCGGTTGCCGGGGTGAGCCGGTGATCGTCGCCACCGCCGGCCACATCGACCACGGCAAGACTGCCCTGGTCCGGGCGCTCACCGGCGTGGACACCGATCCGCTGCCGGAAGAGAAAGCGCGCGGCATTTCGATCGACCTCGGTTTCGCCTACCTGCGCACCCCCGGCGGCGCAACGATCGGCTTCGTCGACGTGCCCGGCCACGAGCGGTTCGTGCGCAACATGCTGGCCGGCGTCTGCGGCATCGATTTCGTTCTGTTCGTGGTCGCGGCCGACGACGGCGTGATGCCGCAGACCATCGAGCACCTGCACATCGTAGAGCTGCTTTCGGTGAAGCGTGGCATCGCGGTGATCACAAAGAGTGACCGCGTTCCCGCGGCCCGCGTGGAAGAAGTTGCGGCGAGCGTGCGCGCGCTGCTGGGGCCCACCGGACTTGCCGCGATCGAGGTGCTGCCGGTCTCGGCGTTGACAGGCGCCGGCATGGCGCCGTTGCGCGCGGGCCTCGAAGCCGAAGCGGGAAGGCAGGGCCGGCAGGGACAGGAGGGTCGCCGGTTTCGCTATGCAGTGGATCGAGTGTTCAGCGTGGCCGGCAGCGGGACCGTGGTGACCGGGACGGTCTTCAACGGCTCGGTGGCTGCGGGCGACAAGCTTCGGCTTTCGCCCGCCGGGACCGAAGTGCGCGTGCGCGGCTTGCAGAAGGATGGCAAAGCCGCCACCGGCGCGTCGGCTGGCGAGCGCTGTGCCCTCAACCTGACCGGCGTCGACGTCGGTCACGTCCTGCGCGGCGATTGGGTGGTGGATCCGGGATTGCACGTCCCTACGCAACGACTCGACGTGCGCATGAGGGTGCTCGAAGACGAGAAGCGCCCGCTCGCGCACTGGACGCCGGTGCACCTGTATCTTGGCGCCGGCGACGTCCTTGCGAGGGTCTCTATCCGCCGCGGTGGTTCGATCAAGCCGGGCGAGTCGGCCGTCATGCAGTTCGTGACCGACAAGCCGGTATCGGCGCTGAGCGGCGACCGCTTCATCGTGCGCGACCAATCGGCGCTTCGCACGCTGGGCGGCGGCGTCGTGATCGATCCGGCCGCGCAACGCAAGCGTCGCAGCGCCCAGGTGCGCGCGGCGCAGCTTGCGGCGCTTGAGGCTGGAGACCCCGCCCGGGCGCTGCGCGCGTTGCAGGCATGCTCGCCGGCCGGCGTGGACCTCGACTGGTTCGCCCGCATCTTCAATCTCGACGAAGCGCTGGCCGCGTCGCTGGTGGAGGCGGAAAAGCTCGCGGTCATCGGCAAGGAGCCGCGCATTGGCCTGCCGCGGTCCGCGATCGATTCAGTCGGCGCAAGCGTGCTCGAGGCGTTGAAGAAATTCCATGCCGATTCGCCGCAGGCGGCCGGCCTCGAGGTCGCGGTCCTTCGCAGGCAGTGCGCGCCGCAACTGGCCGCGCCTACGTTCGCCGCAATCCTTCGCTTGCTGGCCGAGAAGAAGCAGCTCGAAGCGGCCGGCTCGGTCGCGCGCCTGCCCCGCCATGTGGCGACCGACAATCCGGCCGACGAGAAGATGTGGAATGCCGTGCAGCCGATCCTTCACGCTGCGGGGTACGGCGGATTGACGATTCCCGAACTCGCCGCGGCCGCCTCGGCCCGCGAGCCGCAGGTCAAGGATTTCCTGCACCGCAAGGCGAAGACCGGCGAACTGGTTCGCGCCACCGACAACCGGTTCTACCTCCGGGGCACGCTTGCGGCGTTTGCCGCCATCGCGACAGAGGTGGCGAAAGGCGTCCCCGAAGGAAAGTTCACCGCGGCGCAGGTGCGCGACCGGACCGACATCGGCCGGGGACGCGCGATCGAGATCCTCGAATGCCTCGACCGCCTCGGCATCACGCGGCGCATCGGCGACCTGCGTGTGATGGCCAAGGACTACGCCGGCATCCTCGGCGAAGCGGTGCCGCCGCCTGCGAAGACCGCTGGATCGAAGCCATTGACTCCCCCACCATCCAAGCCATCGATCAAGCGGAGACCCTATGCCTGAACCTTACGACGTCCTGGTCATCGGGACCGGGATCACCGGCCTTACCGCAGCGCGCCAGGCGCTGCGTGAAGGCCTGGTGACAGCCGCCATGGAATCGATGTTCTTCGGCGGACTGGTGACGAACATCAACGACCTCGATGGCGAACCCGGTGGTTCCGGCAGCGACGTGTCCGCCGGGTTGATGATGGAAATCTCGCAGATGGGCGTGAAGAATATTTCGGAAGCGGCTTCTGCGATCACGCGCGACGGCGATTGCCTTGTCGTCAAGGGCGATGCGGGCAGCCATCGGGCGCGCTCGGTGATCATTGCCTCGGGCGCGCGGCTCAAGCACCTCGGCGTACCTGGCGAAGCGGAGTTGGAAGAGAAAGGCGTTTCACGCTGCGCTGATTGCGACGGGCCGTTCTACCAGGGCAAGGAAGTCGTCGTGGTGGGGGGCGGCGACTCGGCTTTGCAGGAGGCCCTCGTCCTCACCGAGTTCGCCGGCAGGGTGCACCTCGTGCATCGCGGCGAAGAATTCCGCGCGCAGCAGCATCTCGTCGATCGCCTCGCAGGGCATTCGAACATCCAAGTCCACATGAACACCCGGGTGGAGGCGGTCCTCGGTAGCGCCGCGGTCAGCGGCGTGAGGGTTCGCGCAGGCGACGGCGTATCCGAGATCGCCTGCGCAGGATTCTTCGCCTACGTCGGTCTGGAGCCTGCCAACGAATTCGTGCCGGCGGAAATCGCACGTGATGCCGCCGGTTTCCTGCAAACAGATGAGGGCCTGCAGACCGCGATGCCTGGCGTATTCGCTGCCGGCGCGGTGCGCTTCGGTTATGGAGGCATGCTCACGCATGCGATTGCCGAAGGAGAGGCCGCCGCAAAATCGGCGCTCGCATTGCTGCGATAATGCATGATGTAGTGCCATACAGAATGTGTTGGGGGCTGGTATGAAAAGACTTTCCGTGCGCCTGGACGATGCCGAGTTCGCAGCGCTGTCCCGGTTGAGCGAGCAACTGGGTGAAACGCGCTCGCAGGTGGTGAAGCGTGGGATTGCGACGCTTGCGAAGCAGAAGTTGCGTGGCGCGTCGGCGAACGAACTGGCCGAAAAACTCGGGCTGATCGGCTCGTTCAAGGGGAGCGCCGACCTGTCCGAAACCGCCGCCGTCCGGATCAAGCGAAAACTCAATGCCGAAGCCGCTCTGTGTAGATAGCGGGCCTTTTATCGCTTGGCTAAACGCACGTGACAAGCACCACGCCCGTGCGGTCGAATTCTTCAGATCGGACCGACTTCTCGGTCTATCGCGGTCCAGGCGGGCACGCCTTCAGGAATCTTTTCTTCGCCTGAGAGCACGCGGTGGCCGAAGGCCTCGCCGCGGCAAGACCCGCCGGGGCACCGCTGCGATAGACTTAGAGTTGCGGTAAAGGGGAAGGGAATCGCTCCCGGTGGGGCGGCCGGACTTCAAACCCGGTGTGGGCCGTCTGACGGTCCTGTGTGGGTTCGACTCCCACTCTCTTCCGCCAAGAACTGTCCAGAAGCGCACCCAAAACAGGCGCCGACGCTGGTGATTCATGGCGACCGCGACCCGCTGGTGCCGGTAGAAGGCGGCAGGGACACCGCCGCCAAGGTTCCGGGCGCAAAGCTGACGATCGTGCCGGGCATGGGCCACGACATGTCCGCGTGGCCGATGCTCGCAGAAGCAATCGCCGAACACGCCCTGGCGCAAAACTAGGATTCAGCCGCGGGCGAATCCCGGCTGTTTTTTTCGTGATTGGCTATTTCGCCTTGCTCAATTCCTCATCCCGCAGCGCGCGGCGCAGGATCTTGCCGACGTTGGTCTTGGGCAACTCGGCGCGGAACTCGACAAACCTGGGAATCTTGTAGCCGGTCGGGTCCTTGCGGCAGTGTTCGAGCACAGCCTGTTCGGTAAGCGCCGGGTCCTTGAAGGAGTTGATCGGCATGTTCGGCCCCCCCGGGCTGCGGCGCGACATCGTCAATCGCGTTTCCGTGATCATAGAGGCCCGATCAAGCCGAAAGGGATGCCAACCAGTTTGCGGCACGCTCGACCGAAATGCGCCCGCGTTGCTCGGGTTGACGCAGGTAGCGCACTAGCAATGTGGCTTCCGCAGATGGGAAGCGGTCTGCGATTGCTGCAAGATAGGGCGGTATCGTCGGATCACTCAACTTGCATTCGGCGAAGCCGATTGGTTCGTCGTCTTCACACAGGGCGAAGTCGATCTCGCGGCCTTCCTTGTCGCGTACATAGCGCAGACTCATGGCGCGCCCTGCGGAATCTTGTAGAAAATGCGCGTGCCTGAGGAGCATGGTCGCACACGCATTTTCGAATATCGCCCCGTCGTCGCCTTTCACCAGACCGGTATCGAAGAAGTACACCTTCGGTTCCTTGAGGAGGGCGCGGGCGATATTTCGATGAAATGGACGAATCGTGAAAACAATATGCAATGCCTCGAGAATTTCCAGATAGCGACCGAGCGTGGTCGGGGCAATCTGCAAATCACGCGCCAGCGAGGCCAGTGACAGGGGAGAGCCAACCCTCGTCCTGAGTATGTTCACAAATAAACGCATCGCCCGAACTTCACCGATCCGCGAAAACTCAAGAATGTCCTCGCGAATCACGCCTTCTAGATATAGCTGCCGCCATCGATCGGCATCCACCGGACTTTCGGCCAGAAACGGCTCAGGAAATCCACCGCGCTCGAGTATTCGCGCCAGTGCGGCTTCGGGCGTGGCATCCGATGACTCCACCCATTCCTTCACCGTAATAGGGTGCAGACGCCATGCAAGGTAACGGCCGGCCAGCGATTCACCCGACTGACGAAAGGCGTCAAGGCGAGCGCTACCCGTGACGAGGATGGCTTGCGCCTCCAGGCGGCCGTCGTAGACGCCCTTCAGCCAGACTTTCCAGTCCTTCATCTTGTGCAGTTCGTCAAAGACCAAGAGTCGAGCCTTCGGCGACCAGCTTTGACCGAGGATAATCCGGCTATCGTCGATCACGTCCCAGTTCAGAACTTGCGCATTGGACCAGGTGGCTGCGAGCGAACGGGCCAATGTGGTCTTGCCGGCCTGACGAGGGCCGGAAAGAAACACCATCTTGCGGCCGAGGTCGGCTTGGATAAAAGGCGAAAGAGCGCGTTCCATGGCGCCCATTCTGTCGGACTATGGAAAATAGTCAAGACTATCTTCCATTGAATGGCTCAATGGCCGTTATGTAGTTGCCAGTTCTACGCAAGAGGATGTTGTTCAGCCGCGGGCGAATACGATCCGTTCTGTTCGCGAATGCGCTATTTCGCCTTGCTCAATTCCTCATCCCGCAACGCGCGGCGCAGAATCTTGCCGACGTTGGTCTTGGGCAGCTCTGCGCGGAACTCGATGAACTTGGGAATCTTGTAGCCGGTCAGCTCCTTGCGGCAATGCGCGAGGACCGCCTCCGCGGTGAGGGCCGGATCCTTCTTCACCACGAACACCTTCGGCACCTCGCCTGATTTTTCGTCCGGCACGCCGATCACGCAGCATTCGAGCACGCCCGGGCAACCCGACACCACTTCCTCCAACTCGTTCGGGTAAACGTTGAATCCCGACACCAGGATCATGTCCTTCTTGCGGTCGACGATCTTCACGTAGCCGCGCTCGTCCATGACGCCGATGTCGCCGGTCTTGAAGGCGCCATCCTTCGCCATCACTTTGGCCGTTTCCTCGGGCCGCTTCCAGTAGCCCTTCATCACCTGGGGTCCTTCGATACAGATCTCGCCCGTCTGGCCGACAGGCAGGATGTTTTCGTCGTCGTCGCGGATGGTGATCACAGTGTTGGGCACCGGCAGGCCGATCGTGCCGCTGAATTCCGTCTGGTCGATCGGATTGGTGGTGGCCACCGGCGAGGTCTCGGTGAGGCCGTAGCCTTCGAGGATCGGCACCTTGGTCGCTTGCTGCCAACGGTCGGCCACCGCCCGCTGCATCGCCATACCGCCGGCGGATGCGAGCCGCAGCTGCGAGAAATCGATACTCGAAAAATCCGGATGATTGAGCAGCGCGTTGTAGAGCGTGTTCAGGCCGCTGATCGCGTTGAAGCGGTTGTTCTTCAGTTCCTTGATGAAGCCCGGGATGTCGCGCGGGTTCGGGATCAGCAGATTGCAGCCGCCGTCGCGCAACATGAACATGCAATTACAGGTCAGCGCATAGATATGGTAGAGCGGTAACGGCGCGACCATGATCAGCGGGTCGTCCTCCTTGCGCACCGGCGAGAACCAGGCCGAGACCTGCTCCATGTTGGCGATGATGTTGCGGTGCAGGAGCATCGCACCCTTGGAAACTCCGGTGGTCCCGCCGGTGTACTGCAGGAAAGCGATGTCCTCGGGGCCCACGTCCACCTTCTTCAACTGCATGCCCGCGCCCTGGCTGATCGCGGTATTGAACGGCACTGCGTTGGGCAGGTTGAACGCCGGCACCATCTTCTTGACGTTGCGCACCACGAAATTGACGATCAGGCCCTTGAAGCCGAGCAGGTCGCCCATGGAGGCCATGACGACATGCTTGACCGGGGTCTTGGACAGCACCTGCTCCAGCGTGCCGGCAAAATTCTCCAGAATCACGATCGCCTCGGCGCCGGAGTCCGTCAACTGGTGCTCGAGCTCGCGCGGCGTATAGAGCGGATTCACGTTCACCACGATGTAGCCCGCACGCAGGATGCCGAACACGGCCACCGGATACTGCAGCACGTTCGGCATCATCACCGCCACGCGCGCGCCTTTGGCGAGCCCCTTGGACTGCAGCCAGGCGCCGAACTTGGTCGACAGCTTGTCGACGTCGTCGAAGGTGATCGTCTTGCCCATGCAGATGTAGGCGGGCCGGCCGCGGTACTTGCCGACGTTGGCGTCGATCAGGTGCAGAATCGAGCGGTAGGCGGTGATGTCGACTTCCGCGGGCACGCCCTTCGGGTAGCTCTTGAGCCAGATTTTTTCCATGGAGACTCCTCCTGCGGCGAATTCTAGTCTATCGGCGCACCTATCCAGCGTCTTCTGCCACAACGGGACCCCGGCTTGCGGGTCGTACCCGGCCCGTGGCAGCAATTTTGCCCTTACGCGCTGAAGCGCCGTCTCGGCGAAATCTTCGATTCCGAGGACTCGGTAGTGGATCGCAACTATGCCAAGTCGATTCGCTGGTACCGTCTCGCGCGCGCGCAGGGCGAGGCGATTCCGGTTCAGGCGCCGCGCAGCTACGGACCTTCCGGTGTCGTGAGGTAGCGTCGCAGCGCTGACGGCGCCTGGCGAATGATTAGAATGCCCTGCATGAGTCTTGCCCCGCTTGAACGCATGCTGAACGGAAGTTGAACGCATTGAGAATGCGCCTCTTCTACGGGTGGCGTATCGTCGGTGCCTGCTTCATCGTCGCCTCTTTCGCTTGGGCACTCGGCTTGTTTGGGTCGAGCGTCTATCTCCAAGCCCTGACCACGGCCCATGGCTGGTCGATCGCCGAGGTCTCGTCGGCGATCACAACCTTTCTGCTTGTCAGCGCGCTGATCCAGCAACCGGTCGGCCGAAGCATCAATCGCTGGGGTCCCAGGCCGATCATGTTGCTCGGCGCGGCAAGCATGGCGTTGGCGGTTCCACTGATCGGCAGGGTTGCCGAGCCCTGGCAGCTTTACCCGTGCTTTTTCCTGCTCGGGATCGGTTGGGCGAGCCTATCGACAACAGCGATTTCGACAACGGTCGCGCCATGGTTCGAGCGCCACCAGGGGCGCTCGATCACGCTGGCCATCATGGGCGCAAGTCTGGGGGCCATAGCCGGAGTGCCCCTGCTGCTTTTTGCCGTTCAGCGACTTGGATTGGGCCGGGGCTTGCTTGCGGTCGGGATTTTGACGGCCGTCGTCCTATTGCCTCTCATCGTGCTCGTGCTTCGCTATCGCACCCCCGCCGATCTTGGACTGCAACGCGACGGCAGTGCGATCGATGCAGGGGGCCGGGACAGCCTCCTGTTCCCGCACATCGCAACCGCGCTCAATCGCCGCCGGCTCCTCTGGAGCGCGGCCGTCGCGTTCGCGCTTGTCCTTACCATTCAACTCGGGTTCATCACGCACCACGTTACGCTGGCCGAGCCGTTCCTTGGCACGGCCGGAGCGGGCCTGCTGGTTAGCGCGACGGGGGTGGTTTCCATCCTTGGTCGCCTCTATCTCATGCGGATTGTTGATCGTGCTTCGGTTCGGCGCCTCGCCTGCCAGGCAATGCTGGCTCAGACCGTGGCGATCCTTGCCATAGGCCTCTACCCCAGTGTTCCTGTTCTGATTGCCGCAAGCCTGCTGTACGGCTACGCGATCGGTCAGGTGACCACGCTCGGCCCCATCGTCATCCGGCGCGAGTTTGGCGCGGACGCGTTCGGGGCTGCCTATGGGACGGCTGCCACCGTGATCCAACTTGCATCGGCGTTTGGCCCGGCGCTCATCGGCTTCCTGCGTGACGCTCTCGGCAGCTATGCCTCGGCCTTTCTCGTCGCGGCAACGGTAACCGGGACCGGATGCGCATGCCTGTACCTGGGCGGTGAAAGGCATCAGGCCAGGCAACGCTAAGTTCGATCAGCCCGCCCCCTCCAGTGGATGATCGCGATGCATCGCCTCGCGACGAAGGTCGGGGCTAGCTCACCAGCAGCTTCAACGCTCTCTCGATCGCTTCATCCGCCAACTGGTCCAATTCCTCCGCCGTCCGGTTCTGGATCGGATGCTGCACATAGACGATCGCCGGCTCGAAGCCGATCGCCTGCGATTGCGAGGCCACCGCGTCGGTGAAACCGGTCGTGACGACCGAGACGCCCGGAATCCCGCGGGCATCGAGGTTCATGAGGTCGTGCAGACTGCACGACGTGCAGGAGCCTCAGTCCGATAATGCGATCAGAACGACGTCGGCTTTCTCCGCGACCTCTTGCAGGATCTCCGGCGTGGCGATCTTGGCGTTGGTCGGCTTGCCGGTGCGCATTGTCCTGATGTTCTTCTCGTGCAGGCGCATTTCCACGCGGTCGAGGAACTCCTTCGTCTTGGCCTTGCCGATGTCGAACAGGGCCACCGTCTTGCCGTCGAGCGAAGGCGGCGGCTTCAGGCGCGCGCGCTTGAGCGGCGAGGTTTCAGGCGTCGGGTCGCGCATCCAGTTCATCGCGGTCATGGCTTGATCTCCTTGGTGACGGGTTGCAGTTCGAAACGGTTGCGCCCGGCGATCCAGCCCGGGAGGATTGCGGAAAACAGGCCGGCGGGGCCGCCGGCGCGCACGATCATGAGGCCGTCTTCGTAGAACTTGGGCACCTGCTTGTCGGCGAACGCGGCCGGCAGGCCCTCGCCGACGCCTTGGGCGCCGGCCACGAGGTCCTTGCCGGGCCGCACGGTGGCGGCGAGGATCGCGGCCTCGATGCGCTTGCGGTCCCATCCGCCCTCGGCAAAGATCGCGTAGTGCTCTGGCGAGAGGACGAGGATCGCGCGCTGCGACTGCGCGACCTTGGGGTGGCCGATCGCGCACAGCCCCATCGCGAGCGAGCGGGCGAGGTCCTCGGGCGAACGCGATTTCTGGTCCATGAATCCCTGCACGCCTTCACCCTGGAACAGCGTGACCGTGGACTGGCCACGCGCGAATCCGCGCGAGACCGACAGCGGCTCCCAGCCCGGGTCGGATTCGTCCTCGGCGAAGCAGAACGTGTACTTGCCCGGGTTTCCCAGCGTTGCGCGATCGACTTCGCCGGGCCGGCCGCCGCCGACATTGCGCACGATCAGTTGCAGCGCACGGCCAATGGTTGCGTTGGCGCGATTGCCTTGGCCGAGCGCATTGATGCCTGAATTCATCCCGATGCGTTTGGCCACCGGACCGTTCACGATGATGATCGGCCCGGAAAAGTAGGTCGTCGCGAGCACGCCGTGCAGCGTGAATTCCGGCACGAGCGCTGCTTCGAGCGCAGCCAGCACGACCGGCAGGTACTCCGGCTTGCACCCCGCCATGACGGCGTTGATCGCGGCTTTTTCCACCGTGCATTCGGCGAGGTTCGGCGGGATGGGGCCGAGCACTTCGTTCGGTTTGCGGGTCGTTCCCTGCAGCATGCGCAGGATGCGTACGTCGGTGGGCGGCACCACCGGCAGGCCATCGCTCCAACCGCGTTCGAAGCAGGCTTCGATCGGGTCGTCGTAGTCGCCGTATTCGATCTTGCGCGACTTGAGTCCCGGATCGCCGAACTTGACCTGGAGGTATTCCGCCAGACCGGGCTCGACGCTCTTCGATCCGCAGCCCGGGCGCAACGCCGGCATCCCGGCGCCGAGGTCCGCGATGCCTGTGACTCGCCGCCATTCGTTGATATCCCAGCCTTCGGTGCGCGTGGTCTCCTTGCCGTTCTCGTAACGGATCAGGGTCGGGACGATCTCGATGCCGTGCCGGAAGGACTCGCCGAGTTCGCGATCGTCGATGACCCCGGGCAACTGCTCCGGGAAAGTCGGGTCATCCTGCGAATAGACCTTGAGGGCCTGTCCGCCTTGTGCAAGCGTGCGCAGCACCGGTGCGACCAACTGGCAGGTCGGGCAGTCGCGCTTGGCAAAGACTGTGAGGGAAACGCCAGTGCTCATCGTTGGCTCCGCAGGGTGGCTATTTCAGGGCTCGCCGCGCACGCGCGGGAATTCGTTGACGCCGGCGCGTTCGCGGATCTCGGGCGCATCGCTGCCGCGCGCCGCGGTTTCGTAGGGAATGCCGATCGCATCGGCTATGCGAACGAATCCGTGAAAAGCGGCGATCACCGCGGCCGCGTCGACGAGGCCGGCTTCGCCGAGCACGGCAAGCAAAGCACCGCGGGCGGCGGCCGTGCGCGTTTCGTCTCGCATCACAACGGCTTCGGCAAACTCGACCAGCGCCGCGGCATTCGGGATGTCGACGGTCTCGTCGAATCCCGCGGTGACGCCGCGCACATCGACCTGGCGTCCCTTGATTTGCATGCTCTCACGGAGCATGTAGGCGTGAGCCGTCGTTCAATAAGCGCACTGGTGCATGGCCGAGACGCGCGCGGCAAGGATCTCGACCTGAGGCCGCTCGATGGCGCGGATCGAGGTGCCGAACTGGTAGACGTACTCGCCGGGCAGGTAGTGGCAGTTGGCCAGCGCCGTGTAGTCGCGCACTGCCTGAGGCACCAATGACAGCCCGCGGTAGATGTAGCCTGCTTTCGGGTTTGGGTACAAAGGGCCGTCGGATTCGACCGCGTCTTCGGGCTCGACCAGCGGCAGCCAGGCGGCCTTCTTTCTTGCGCCCGGGGGCCGGTAGCGGCTGGGTTCGCCGGCGGCGTGCGCGGGGAGATCGCGAAGGGCAAGTCCCAGCGCGCGATGGCAGGTGTCCATGATCATGACCATCGCCACGAGGCCGACGATCTCGACGTATTCGCCTTCGGACACTCCCTTGGCGAGCATGGACGCCGACCATTTCTCTGTCAGGCGTCCCGGATCGGTCACCACGCGATGGACCAACTCGGCCTGCGCTGCGCCGAGCGTCCCAAGCGTGTCGTGCGCGCCTTCGACCGTATTGGGCGACAGCGCCGCCTTGATGCGGGCGCAATGGGCGCAGTCGCGTGCATAGCGGATTTCCGCGGAGACGGCGACTCGCTGGGCGCCGGTGAGCCAGGTGCCGGGCGCAGCAATTGCGGCCCAGGCGCGCTCGTGCGCTTCCGTCAGGTCGGGGCGGACCGGGAAAGGGCTTCCTGCGAAAGACTGGGTGGGCATTTCGGCTTCCTCCGTTGATTCGGCCAAGTTAAGCCATTCATCGGCGGCGTGCAATCGCCGGCGAAACGACCGCTCGTGTTTCGCACCGTGCGACCGGCCGGCGAGGCAAAGGTGGTTATGATCCGGAGGGTCCGCAAGGACTCATTTATCAAGGGAGTTCCATGGCAAAGCGCAAAGACATTGCGGTGATCGGCTACGGCGAGACCAAGGTCACGCTCAAGGGCGGCCGCAGTTCGTATGACCTCGCCGGCAAGGTGCTCGAGCAGATCCTGAACCAGACCGGCATCGACAAGAACAAGATCGACGGTCTGTCGATCGCCGAAACGATGAGCGAGACGTCCAACCCGTTCTGGGGCGTCTACATGTCCGAGATGCTCGGGCTGTCGCCGCACTGGATGCAGCTGAACGGCCTCGGCGGCACCTCGGGCATCGGCGGCATCGCGCGCGCCGCGGCAGCGATCCGCGACGGCCTGTGCGAAACGGTTTTCGTGGTGGCCTCGGATGCGCAGTCTTCCGGTCGCAACCCGGAGCAGGGCGCGCAGCGCGGCGAGTTCCAGTACCCGACCGGACTGCGCGGCCCGGTCGGCGCATTTGGCCTGATCACGCAACGCTACCGCCACCAGTACGGCCTGGATGACCGGGCCCTGGCCAAGCTTGCGGTCACGCAGCGCAACCACGCGCTCATGAACCCGAACGCGGTCGACAAGCTGCAAAAGCCCTTGACCGAGGCCGATTACCTCAACTCCAAGTACGTGTCCGAACCCTTGCGCATGCTCGATTCAGTCATGGTCTGCGATGGCGCCAACGGC
The DNA here is from genome assembly GCA_947482825.1 of Betaproteobacteria bacterium. Lineage (GTDB taxonomy): Bacteria > Pseudomonadota > Gammaproteobacteria > Burkholderiales > SG8-39 > SZAS-79. The sequence continues at coordinate 99,082 of CANKMT010000001.1, forward strand.
GTGCTCGTCACCTCGACCGAGAATGCGAAAAAGCTTGGCGCAAAGAAGATGATCCACCCGGTGGGCTACGGCGAGATCAGCAACTTCAAGGGGGCCGAGCCGCTGGCTGACATCACGATTTCCGGATTCTCGGTGGCTGGTCCCAAGGCGCTCAAGCAGGCCGAGATGACGCCCAAGGACGTGCGCATGATCATGCCGTACGACGATTTCCTGATTGCGCTGATCATCACGCTCGAGGACATCGGCTTCTGCCCCAAAGGCAAGGGCTGCGAGTTCGTCATGAATACCGACCTGTCGTACAAAGGCACGCTGCCGCTGAATACTTCGGGCGGGCAGATCTCCGCCGGCCAGCCCGGGCTTGCCGGCGGCGGGCTCAACCTTGTGGAGGGCGTGCGTCAGATGTTCGGCGAGGCCGGCGCGCGCCAGGTCTCCGATCCGCGCAACTGCATGGTCACCGGCATCGGCGTCATTCCCTACGGCCGCAACTGGGGCGTCTCCGGCGTCCTCGTCCTGGAGCAATCATGAGCGAACCCATTAAGGCACCGGCCAAGCCGGAAGCGAAGAAGATCCCGCGTCCCCTTCCCCGGCCGAATACCTACATGAACACCCAGCCGTTCTGGGATGCGGCCAAGAACGGCAAGCTCGTGATCCAGTACTGCAAGGACACCGGCAAGCCGCAGTTCTTCCCGCGCCCGGTCAGCCTGGCCAACGGCAAGCGCAACCTCGAGTGGCGCGAAGTGTCCGGCAAAGGCACGGTGTACAGCTACACCAACACTTTCAGCGCCTGGCCCGGCCATGAAGACCGCGTGCCGTACCTCGTCGCGCTGGTCGAACTCGCCGAAGGCGTGCGCATCCTCTGCAACCTCCTGAACGTGAAGGCCGAGGACGTGAAGATCGGTATGCCGGTCAAACTGTGCTGGGAGAAGCTGTCGGACGACATCAATTACCCGGCTTTCGAACCCGCCTGAATTAAATGGGGCCAGGCTCGATTTTTTTCGAAGTCGTACGACGCTCACTGCGAACGCGAAAAATCGAATTAATTGGGGCCAGGTTCGATTTTCTGCATTTGTTGCGGGCAATGTACGGTTTGGAGAAAAATCGAGCCTGGCCCCATTTAATTCCCGACACCATTTTTTTCAAATGAAGCTTGCTGCGTTCCTGGCAGCGCACGCCCTGGCTTCTCCGGGGCGTGAGGCGATCGCCTGCGAGGGAACGCGGCTCACGTTCGGCGAGATCGACGAGCAGTCGACACGCCTGGCCAACGGGCTCGTTGCGCGAGGGATCAAGGTTGGCGACCGGGTTGCGATCCACTTGTCGAATTGCGCCGAGTTCGTGGTCGCTTTCATGGGCATCGTCAAGGCCGGCGCCATCGGGATCACGCTGAACCCGAAGCTGTCGATTTCCGAAGTCGGCTACATATTCAACGACGCGTCGCCCAAGGCCGTCATCCTCGAATACGACACGCGGGAGATCCTCGACAAGGCCTCGGGCGTGCCGCCTCTTCGGATTTCGGTAGACGACCCCCGGGAAGGCGAAATCGCGTTTTTTGCGCTCGTCTCGGAAAGCGGCACCGAACTGCCGGAGATCCCGCCCGAGTTCGACGACTGCATGATTTCGTACACATCGGGCACGACCGGCAAGCCCAAGGGCGCGGTCATCACGCAGTCCAACTACATCACGCTCGCCGCTTACTTCAACGGGGTGCAATGGAACCTGCGGCCCTCCGACCGCATCCTCGCGACCACGCCGCTTGCGCACCGCTCGGCTTTCCAGCGCCTGCTCAACATGGTGTGTGCCGGTGCGAGCCTCGTCGTGATGTCCCGCTTCGAGGCCAAGGAGGTCGCGCGCATCATCGAAACCGAAGGCATCACGCTGATGGGCATGGTGCCCACCGTGGGGCGGATGCTGCTCCCCGAAATCGAAGCGGCGCCGCAGCGGTTCCGCACTTTGCGCGCCGCGGTGGTGACAGGCGAGGCGTTTCCGGTCGAAGTGAAGCGAAGGCTCCTCGCCGCGCTCCCGAATCTCGAGCTGCATTCGTTCTTCGCGATGACCGAGGCCGGCGCGATCACCAACCTCGGGCCCGGTGAGCAATTCGCCAAAGGCGAGTCGGTCGGCCGCGTCAATCCGGGCGTCGAGGTCAAACTTGCGGACGACCTGGGCAGGCGGGTAGCCGCCGGCGAGACCGGTGAGATTCTCGTGCGCGCCGGTCCGCCGGGCAGCGCGCTTACGATGCGCGCCTATTTCAACAACCCGAAAGCCACCGCCGAAGCCTTCGTGGACGGCTGGTTCAAGACCGGCGACCTCGGGCGTTTCGATGCCGAGGGGTACCTTTACATTGTCGACCGCAAGAAGGACATGGTGCTCTCCGGCGGCTACAACATCTATTCCAAGGAAGTCGAAAGCGCAATCCTCGAATTGCCCGAAGTACAGGACGTTGCGGTGGTCGGCGTGCCCGATGACGTGTACGGCGAGGCGGTCGCCGCGTTCATCGAGATCCGCCCGGGGCATGTCCTGTCCGCGGAGCAGGTGATCGCGCATTGCCGCGAGAGGATTTCCAGCTACAAGAAGCCCAAGCATGTGCGGTTCGTGCCCGCGCTGCCGCGCAACAGCACCGGCAAGGTCCTCAAGTTCCGGCTGCGCAAGGACTTCGCGGCCATCGGGAACGAAACCACCGCAAGCGAGGCCTGAGCAGTGGACCTCAACTACTCCGCCGAGGAATGCGCGTTTCGCGACGAGGTGCGCACCTGGCTCGAAGCCAACCTGCCCGCGGACCTGAAGGAGAAGGTGGCTTCCTTCGAGGAGATCGGCAAGGAAGACACGCAGCGCTGGCATCGCATCCTCTCGGACAAGGGCTGGGTCGCGCCGGCGTGGCCGGTGGAGTGGGGCGGCACGGGATGGAACATCGTGCAGCGTTTCATCTTCGAGGAGGAATGCGGCTACGCCGGCGCTCCGCAGTTGCCGGCGCTTTCGCTCATGATGTGCGCGCCGGTGCTGATCCGCTTCGGCACGCAGGCGCAGAAGCAACGGTTCCTGCCGCGCATCCACGACGGCAGCGAGTGCTGGTGCCAGGGCTATTCGGAGCCCGGCGCAGGATCGGACCTCGCGGCGCTCAAAACCCGGGCGCAGAAGGTTACGAGCGTCGAGGACGATCACTACGTCGTCACCGGCCAGAAGATCTGGACCACGCAGGCGCACTGGGCCGACTGGATGTTCTGCCTGGTGCGCACCGGGAGCGAAAGCCCCAAGCGGCAGGAAGGCATCTCGTTCCTGCTGATCGACATGAAGTCGCCCGGCGTAACGGTGCGGCCGCTGATCCTGATGGACGGCAGCCGCGAGGTGAACGAGGTGTTCTTCGACGCGGTGCGCGTGCCGGTCGAGAACCTCGTGCACGAGGAAGGCCAGGGCTGGACGGTCGCCAAGTACCTGCTCGGCTACGAGCGCCTGAACCAGGCGCGCATCGGCATCGCCAAGCGCACGCTCGGGCAACTCAAGGAATTCGCGTCGGCAATGTCCGGCAACGTCCGCCCGTTGATCGAGGACGCGCGCTTTCGCGATCGCGTCTCGCGCGTCGAGATCGAGCTCATGGCGCTCGAACTGACCAACCTGCGCATGCTCGACCAGATGCGGCGCACCGGCCGGCCGCCGGGCGCTGAAGTCTCGATCCTCAAGATCAAGGGCACCGAGATCCACCAGGCGATCAGCGAGTTGTTCGTGCAGGCGGTCGGTCCGCAGGCGCAGCGTCGCGCGGTGCTCGACGGCGCGTTCGATGGGGCCTTCGACGACGCTTCGAAGTTTGCGGCGGCCGTCGCCCCGAAATTCCTGAACTTCCGCAAGCTCACGATCTACGGCGGCTCCAACGAGATCCAGCGCAATATCGTCGTCAAGGCCATGCTGGGGCTGTGAGGAACGATAACGATATGAGGAGACACAACATGCTGGGACTTCGATTGCTGGTGGCCGCGGTGCTCGCCTTCTCGGGCGCCGTTCACGGGCAGGCCTACCCGAACAAGCCGGTGCGGATCGTCGTGCCGTATTCGCCTGGCGGCGTGACCGACGCTTTTTCGCGCGTGCTGGCCCAACAGCTCCAGGAGTCGCTGGGGCAGCCTTTCCTGGTCGAGAACAAGCCCGGCGCAAGCCAGATGGTCGGCGCCATGATCGTCGCGAAGTCGCCGCCCGACGGGCATACGCTCTACGTTGGCAGCATCACCAGCCTTGCGATGAACGTCTATACGCAAAAGAGCATCCAGTACGACCCGGTGAAGGATTTCGCCCCGGTGTCGCTCGGCATGACGATGCCGATGTTCCTCGTCGTGAATCCGAACACGGTTGCCGCGACCAACGTGAAGGAACTGATCGCGCTCCTGAAGGCCAACCCCGGCAAGTACACGTTCTCGACCACCGGCAACGGCGGCTCGACCCACATGGCCGGCGAACTGTTCAAGGTCATGACCGGCACCGACATGATCGCGATCCCTTACAAGGGCTCGGCGCCGGGCATCGCCGACGTGATGGCCGGGCAGGTGCACCTCAGCTTCGATCCGGGCTCCTCGACCCTGCCGCACGCGAAAGCCGGCAAGCTGCGTGTGCTCGCGACCACCGGGTTGCAGCGCTTCTCGCTGATGCCGGAGTTGCCGACGGTGTCCGAGGCCGGCGTGCCCGGGTATGAATCGGTGATCTGGTTCGGCATCGTCGCCACGGCCGGCACGCCGCCGGCGGTCACGCAGCGGCTCTCGCAGGAAATGAACCGCATCCTGCGCCAGCCGGACCTCAAGGAGCGCTTCGGGCAGTCGGCGATCGACCTCACGCCGGGCACGCCGGAGGAGTTCGGCGCGCTGATCAAGTCCGATATTGCCAAATGGAGCAAAGCGCTGCGCGACGCCGGCATCAAGCCGGAATGAGCGGGCGACACGAGGCGGCCGCATGAAACTCGCGTCCTTCCTCGCCGCGCACGCAAGTGCGACGCCGGACAAGGACGCCGTCATCTGCGGCGCGGAGCGGTTGAGTTTCGCGCAGTTGCACGACACGACGGATCGGCTCGCCAACGGATTGCGCACGCTCGGCGTCGGCATCGGCGACCGGGTCGCGATCCAGTTGCAGAACACCGTGGAATTCGTGCGCGCGTTCCTCGCGATCACCAAGGCCGGCGCCATCGCGGTGCCGGTCAACACGCGCCTTGCACCCGGCGAGATCGCCTACATCCTCGCCGACAGCGCGCCCAAGGCGGTCTTCCTTTCGGACGAGACGCGCGAACTCTACGACCGCGCCGCGGCCGACGCAAAAGGGGTGATCCGGATCGCGGCGGGGATGCCCAAGGCAGGCGAGCATGCAATCGCAGATCTTGTTGCGCTTGGCGCCCCGGGCACGCCAGCGGTGCCTCCGGAATTCGACGACAACCTCATCGTCTATACATCGGGCACGACGGGCAAGCCCAAGGGCGCGATCATCACGCAGGCCAATTCGATCATCCCCAACGGCTACCTGAACGCGATCCAGTACGGGTTGTCGGAGGCCGACCGCCAGCTGGTAACCACGCCGCTTGCGCACCGCACCGGCTTCGCGCGCATGGCGAACATGATCCTGCACGGCTGCACGCTGGTCGTGATGCCGAGGTTCGATGCGGCCGGCGCGGCGAAGATGGCCAACGATGAGCGCATCACCGTGATCGGCATCGTGCCCACGGTCGGGCGCATGCTGCTGCCCGAGATCGAGGCGCACCCGGAGAATTTCGCCACCGTGAACGTGATGCTGGTCACCGGCGAGGCTTTCCCGCTCGAGGTGAAGCAGCGCATCCACAACGCGCTGCCCCATGTGCGAATGTATTCGTTCTTCGCGATGACCGAGGTCGGCGGGCTCACCCTGCTGGGGCCGCAAGAGCAGTTCACGCACCCGTCTTCGCTCGGGCGAATCAATCCGGGTGCGGAAATCAAGCTGGTGGACGCGGCGGGCAAGGACGTTGCGCCGGGCGAAGTCGGTGAACTGTGGGTCCGCACCGGTGAGCCCGGGCGCTTCCTCACCATGCGCTGCTACTTCAACAAGCCGAAGGAAACCGCCGAGACGATCCGCGACGGCTGGGTCGCCACCGGCGACATGGCAAGGATGGAGCCCGACGGTCACTACTACATGATGGACCGCAAGAAGGACATGGTCCTCTCCGGCGGCTACAACATCTACTCTAAGGAAGTGGAACTCGCGCTGCAGCAGCATCCGGCGGTGCAGGATGCTGCGGTGATCGGCGTGCCGGACGCGGTCTACGGCGAGGCGGTGGCGGCCTTCATCGAACTGCGGCCCGGCATGACGGCCACGGAGGATGAGATCATCGCCCACTGCCGCGACCGGATTGCGGGCTACAAGAAGCCGAAGCACGTGCGGTTCATCGCGCCCTTGCCGCGCAACAGCACCGGCAAGGTCCAGAAGTTCGAATTGCGGCGCGCGTTCGCGGCCGAAGCGGAGTAGACCGGATGAGATCGATTGCATTCGCACTGCTGCTGGTCGCTGGGGCGGCGCTCGCCCAATACCCGTCCAAGCCGATCCGCATCGTGGCGCCTTTCCCGCCGGGCGGCAGCGCGGACTTCACCGCGCGAGTGATCGCCGAGCATTTCAGCAAAGCCTTTGGCCAGCCGGCGGTGGTTGAGAACCTGCCCGGGGCCGGCGGCGTGATCGCCGCGGAGAGGAATGCAAAAGCTGCGCCCGACGGCTACACGCTGATCGTCGGCTCCACCGGGATCATGTCGGTCAACGCGAGCCTTCTCAAGAACCTCTCCTACGACCCGGCGAAGGATTTCACTCCGGTGTCGCTGGTGATCCGGGTGCCGAGCTACCTGGTGATCAACCCGAAGGTGCCTGCGAATTCACTGAAGGAACTCATCGACTACGCCCGCGCCAACCCGGGCCGGCTGACCTACGCCTCCGCCGGCAACGGGACTTCTCAGCACACCAACCCGGAACTCTTCAAAAGTATGGCGAAGGTGTTCATCCTGCCGATCACCTACCGAGGCAGCGCCCCCGCAATGGCCGCGCTGATGAGCGGCGAGGTCGACATGATGATCGAGCTCGGGCCGACGTCGATCCCGCAGATCAAGGCCGGGCGCATCAAAGCCCTGGCGGCGTCCACCGCGCAGCGTACGCGCGCGATGCCGGACCTGCCGACCATTGCCGAGGCGGGCCTGCCCGGGTTCGACGCCTTCACCTGGTTCGGCATTGCCGGGCCGCCCGGGATGCCGCGCGACATCGTGATGCGGCTGCATGCGGAGATCGTCAAGGCGGTGGCGCCGCCCGAAACGCGAGCGAGGCTCGAAGCCGTCGGCGCAGAAGTGGTGGCCAATACGCCGGAGGAGTTCGCCGAGTTCCAGCAGAAGGAAGCGGCGAAGTGGGCCAAAGTCGTGAAGGACGCCGGGATCCGGCCGGAATAGACAGAAAGTCAGACTTTAAATTTCGTAGAGTTAATATCCACGCGGGTCTCAGGCCAATCAAATTTTCGTTTCCGGAAAACCTTCCCTACCGTGCGAGGTGCTGCACGAAGAACGCAGCGATCTTGCGGTTCACCTCCGGCACTTCCTTGGCGCGATCGAATCCCGGCGGGTCGTTGAGCATGTCGCCCACAAGGCCGTCCAGTTTCGGGGGAGGGGGCGACAACAGCGCGCCATGGCCGCCGGTCGGAAAGTCGGCGACGAGCTCGCATTTCGCGCAGGCCTTCAGGATCGGGTCGCTGTGGAAGCGCGGGATGAGCCACGCGTCTTTCTGCGCGGTCACCAATCCAAGCGGCATCTTTGGCGCGGCCAGCGACGCCGTGTCGAAGTCCGCGGCGAAAGGGACGCCGGCGACGACGGCGGCGACCCGCGGGTCTGTGTGTGAATACCACGTGGCGTCGTCGAGCTTGCTGCGGATCAGCCACATCGAAACCGTCTTCTTCAGGCCGTCGAAGATCCCGCCGCTCAAGCGCGTCGCAAGGCCGACGCACGACTGGAAATCCTCGGCAAGGTGGGCTTCGCAGTGGTCCCGCAATCGTGCCGGCGACCATCGCCCTCCTGCGAGACTTAACGCCGTATGCCCGCCGGCTGACATTCCGTACATGCCGACCTTGTCGAGCGCCAGCAACGGCCCGAAGCGCGCGTCGGCCGCCACGGCGTCGATCGCGCGCGAGACTTCCTGCGGCCGGCGCTTCCAGCTGTCAGGGCCCGGCTTGTCCTTGTCGCGGTAGTTGTCGCCCGCGTGCTCCGGGCCGGCCACGATGAAGCCGGCTTCGGCCAGCATCTTTGCGACATCCCCGTGCACCCAGACCGAACCGCCCGAGCCGTGCGAGATCACCACCAGCCGCCCGTTGCCGCGAACGGGGGCGCCGTTCTCGGCCAGCTGGATCGCGAACGGGCCGCGCTTCACCTGCGCCTCCTGCCCGCTCGAGGGGTAGAACACGGTCACGACACGATCGCCGTCCTTGCCGGGAATCTCGGTCACGCCGACCGCGGCTTGGGCGAGTGTGGCCAGCAGGGCCAGTGCAGCGCCGAAGATGCAACGTGTGAAACATGTGCTTGCCTGTTTGGTCATCTGTGCCTCCATCCTCAAGTCTAATGTCAAAGGCCCGTGCGCAGAGCGGCTGGCAGGCGCGCGGAAAAGCTGGCAGCATCGGTCATCGCAGAACCTGACCGAAGCGCATGAACGCGACCTGTCCCTGGTGCAACGCGCCTCGCGATACCGGACCGACGTGCCCCAAGTGCGGGGCCATCTACGCCAAGGCCGAGGCGATCAAGACGCACGGCCGCGCGGTGGCCGTTCCCGCGGTGCCCGAAGTGCAAATCGAGCAGGCCGCGCCTGCGGTCTCGCTCGACGTCGAGAACCCGCAGGACGAATGGCAACTCGTCGAGGACCCGGGCCTGGAATGGAAGTTCTGCGTCGGCGCGATTCCGATCGCGATAGTGCTGGCGCTGGTCTTCCACGCTTCGGGATTGTTCGCATCGCTGCAGCGCATCTTCCTGACGATGCCGGTTCACGAACTCGGGCACGCCACGGCTGCCTGGCTTTGCGGCTACTCGGCGATTCCCACGGTCTGGAAGACGCTCGTCCCGGAGACGCGCGGGTTCATTGCGCCGGTGGTGCTGCTTGCGGCGTTCGGGTACATGGGCTGGCGCGGGTGGGTGGCGGAGAACCGCATCGTTGTCGGCGTCGCCTGCGGGCTCGTTCTGCTGCAGCTCCTGTTCACGTTCGGCATCAGCCTGAAGACCGCGCGCATGATCGTCGTCTTCAGCGGCGACGGCGGCGGGATGATCCTCGCGACGCTGCTCATGGGGAGCTTCTTCTTCGGCAAGCGCACGAACCTCTACAAGGGCTCGCTGCGGTGGGGGTTCGTGGTGATCGGCGCGGTCGCATTCGTCGACATCTACACCACCTGGGTCAAGGCGAGATTCGACCTCGACGCGATCCCGCTGGGGAGCCAGGACGGGATGGACGCCGACCCGCTGGTGCTCGTCCAGGAACACGGCTGGACACTGCCCGGCATGGTGAACCGTTACACCATCCTCGGGATTCTGTGCCTTGTCGCGCTGGCGCTCGTGTACGCGTGGGGCGTGCGGCGCGCGGCGCGGGAGCGCGATTCGCGGTTGGCAGAGCGGACAGCGGAAGGGCAGGAAAATGCTCGGGGTATCGGGGCCTGATCGCTGCCCTGCTGTTTCCTCAGGCCACCTGAGCAAGCGGAAAGCGGATCTCGACGGACTCGAAAGGCACCGAGACCGTGCCGTCCTCGGCCCTTTCCACCAGTCCAATTTCCACCAGTCTTGTCACATCCGTGTGAATGTTCGAGTAGTTGCGCTCGGCCGTCTTCGCCAGGGCGTAGACACTGCAGGCTCCGGCGCGGCGCAGCGTGTCGAGGAGGTCCAGGCGAGCCGGCGTCAACTCTGCAAACAGCGAGCGCGCCGACTCGAAACTCAAGCGGTAGTCGGGCGTCTGGCCGCGACGTGCGCCCGCAATCTGTTGCGCCACGGACTTGAAGATGGACCCCTTGCGGCTCAGTTCTATGATCGCTTTCATGGGCTACCTCCAGTCGATTACGTCGGTTTCAAAGTCAGCCAGCAACTTTTCGATCGTAGTGAACACGTAGTTCTCTTCAAAATCGCCCAGGTGCCGGTGGTCGCCCTTGCCGCGTTCGTTGTCGTACCTCACGCGGCTGATTCCCGCGGCGCCGTAGTACAGCCGATACTTGTACCTGTGATTGCTTGGAGTCAGCGGCTCGGGAAGCTCCCAGATGACGATTTCGATGATCGAACCGTCGTCCCTGAGTTCCTTGGCTTGGGCAACGAGCACCGCGGGCATATATTGCATGGTAGCAATATAGCGAGAGGCTTGTCTATTGACTATCGATTCCGGACCCAATACTCGCGAATCGCATTCCTGGAGGCAGCATGAACACCTACGCAGTCTTGCTCGAAACCTTCTCCGCCTGCGTGGCGGCCAACGATGGCGAGGGGCTTGCGCGCCTTTTCACGCCCGGTGGCACCTACGACGACTACTTCTTCGGTCCGCACAGCGGGCGGCCGGCGATCGCCGCCATGCTCGGTCGCTTCCACGAAGGCGGCGAGCAGTTCCGTTGGGAGTTCCTCGACCCGGTTTCGGACGGAACGCTCGGCTATGCGCGCTACCGGTTCAGCTATCGCTCGAAAGTCTCGGGCTCGGAGGGCAGGCCGATTGCTTTCGAGGGCATTTCGGCGCTGCGGCTGCAGGGCGGGCTGATCGAGCACTATGCCGAGGTGTTCGATCGCGGCGTTGCATTCGTGCAGCTTGGCTTTCCCCCCGGCAAGGTCGCGCGTCTACTCGAGAAGTATGCCCAGGCCCAGAACGCCCAGCCGGGGTTCCGCGCGCATATCGGGCGCTGAGCATGTACGTTCTACCGCGGAACGTCGGTCCCTTCGGCGCGTTCGATCCTCACTTCTTCTCCGCTGGCGTGCTCGTTCCCGGCCCCATGCCCCAGATCTGGATCACGCACTCTTCGCCCTTGGCGCCGTCGTAATGGATCTTTCCTGCGTGATGGATCACGTAGCTTCCGGCAGGCGCAGGCACCGTGCTGTCGGGGTCGAACTTCTCGCCGGTGCCCATCCACCAAGTGCCCGAAATAACGATGAAGAAGCGGTCGTTCGGGTGGAAGTGCGGACGGCTCATGTTGCCCGGTAGCCAGCGCAACCTCATGACATAGGGGCCGGGCTTTGTGGGATCGCCGTGGAGGATTGCGGATTCGTTGGTACCCGCGGCGTTGCGCACCCATTTGATCTCCGAAGGGGTCACGAACTGGACGGCCGCAGGGTCCAGGGCATGGGCGGCGGAACAGAAGGCGAGGGCGAAGGCGCAGAAAATCTTCTTCATGATCTTCTCCCGAAAAAAAGGCCCGCCGAAGCGGGCCTTGTCATGGCAATTGCGTTAAATCGACTCTGACACCGATTATTTTCCGACGGCTTGGGTGACGGCGCGCTTGGCCATTACGGTGATGAGGTGCGCGCGGTATTCGGCCGAGCCGTGCAGGTCTGCGTTGAGGGTGTCGGCCTTGATGGTGTCTGCGGGCACGGCGTCCGGATCGAACTTGGCGGTGAGTGCTTTCTCGATCGCGGTGGCACGGAACACGCACGAGGCTGCGCCAGTGACCGCGACGCGCACGCCGCCGGAGGTCTCGGCCACGAACACGCCGACCAGCGCGAAGCGCGAGGCGGGGTTCTTGAACTTGATGTAGCCGGCGCGCTTGACCGTGGGGAAGGTGACCGCCGTGATCAGCTCACCGGTCTCCAGAGCTGTCTCGAACAGGCCTTTGAAGAAATCGTCGGCCGCGATCTTGCGCTTGTTGGTGACGATGGTTGCTCCAAGGCCGAGCACGGCCGCCGGGTAGCAGGCGGCCGGGTCGCTGTTGGCGACAGACCCGCCGATGGTGCCCATGTGGCGCACCTGGCGGTCGCCGATGCCGCCGGCGAGGCGTGCAAGCGCCGGGATCATCTTCTTCACGTCGGCATTGTTCTCGACGTCGGCGTGGCGCGTCATCGCCCCGATGGTCACCGAGGATCCTTCGACCTTGATGCCGGCCAGGTCCTTGATGCCCGACAGGTCGATGAGGTCGGTGGGCGAGGCGAGGCGCAGTTTCATCGCCTGCACGAGGCTCTGGCCGCCGGCGAGGATCTTGCCTTCGGATTGCTTGGCCACCAGCGACAACGCGTCGCCGAGGGTGGAGGGCTTGTGGTAGCTGAATGCGTGCATGTTGTTTTCTCCTTAGGGGGGGGGTGCGGGGGGAAGCCCCCCGCGCCTTAGGCTGCTTTTTTCTGTTTGGCGTTCTGAATCGTTTTCCACACGGTCTGCGGGCTGGCCGGCATCGGCAGGTCGTTGATGCCGTAGACCTGCAGCGCGTCGGTGATCGCATTCATCAGCGCCGCGGGCGCCCCGATCGCGCCGGCCTCGCCGCAGCCCTTGACGCCCAGCGGGTTGTGCGTGCATGCGGTCACCCGGGTATCGACCTGGTAGTTCGGCACGTCATCCGCCCTCGGCATGGTGTAGTCCATGTACGAGCCGGTAATCAGCTGCCCGCTCTCGGGGTCGTACTTGCAGCCCTCGAGCAGCGCCTGGCCGATGCCCTGCGTGAGCCCGCCGTGCACCTGACCCTCGACGATCATCGGGTTGATGATGTTGCCGAAGTCGTCGACCGCGGTGAACTTCTCGATCTTCGTGACACCGGTGTCCGGGTCTATCTCGACCTCGCACACATACGAGCCGGCCGGAAAGGTGAAGTTGGTCGGGTCGTAAAACGCGTTTTCGTTAAGGCCGGGCTCCAGCTTGTCGAGCGGGTAGTTGTGCGGCACGTAGGCCGCAAACGAAACCTCGCCGATGGTCTTCTGCTTGTCGGTTCCGGCCACCTTGAACACGCCGCGGTCGTACTCGATGTCGGTCTCGGCGGCTTCCATGAGGTGCGCGGCGATCTTCTTGCCCTTGGCGATGATCTTGTCGAGCGCCTTGTAGATGGCCGTGCCGCCGACCGCGATCGAGCGCGAGCCGTAGGTGCCCATGCCGAACAGGATCTTGGAGGTGTCGCCGTGGACGATGTCGACGCTCTCGATCGGCAGGCCGAGACGGTCGGCGACCACCTGCGCGAACGTGGTCTCGTGCCCCTGGCCGTGCGAATGCGAGCCGGTGAACACCGTGCAGCTTCCGGTCGGGTGCATGCGCACCTCGCCCGCCTCGAACAAGCCCGCGCGCGCGCCGAGCGCGCCAGCAATATTCGACGGCGCGATGCCGCAGGCCTCGATGTAGGCCGCGTAGCCCAGGCCCCTTAGCTTGCCCTTGGCTTCGGAGGCTTTCCTGCGCGCCGGGAACCCGGCCACGTCGGCCATCTTGATTGCGGCACTCAGCGTCGCTTCGTAGTCGCCGGTGTCGTACATCAGCGCCACCGGCGTCTGGTACGGGAAGGTCTTGATGAAGTTGCGCCGGCGGATCTCGGCCGGGTCGAGCTTCATCTCGCGCGCCGCCTGCTCTACGACCCGCTCGACGACGTAGGTCGCTTCCGGACGGCCGGCGCCGCGATAGGCATCGACCGGGACCGTATTGGTGAACACGGCCGTCACTTCGCAGTGGATCACGGGCGTGGTGTATTGGCCCGCAAGCAGCGTTGCATACAGGATCGTCGGCACGCACGAAGCGAACGTGGACAGGTATGCGCCCACGTTGGCGGTCGTCTTCACCCGCATCCCGAGGAACTTGCCATCCTTGTCCATCGCAAGTTCGACCGTGGTCACGTGGTCGCGGCCATGCGCGTCGGACACGAAGGATTCGCTCCTTTCGCAGGTCCACTTCACCGGGCGGTTGATCTGCTTGGAGGCCCAGGTTACGACGACGTCTTCGGCGTACAGGTAGATCTTCGAGCCGAATCCGCCGCCGACATCCGGCGCCACCACGCGCACTTTGTGCTCGGGCAGGCCGAGCACGAAGGCCGTCATCAGCAATCTTTCGACGTGTGGGTTCTGGCTGGCCACATACAGCGTGTAGCTGTCGTCAGCTCGTGAGTACATGCCGTTGGCTGCGCGCGGCTCGATCGCGTTGGGGATCAGGCGGTTGTTCACGAGGTCCAGCTTGGTGACATGCGCGGCCTTGGAGAACGCGGCGTCGCAGGCGGCCTTGTCGCCGATCGCCCACACGTAGCAGGTGTTGTCGGGCGCGATCTCGTGCAACTGCGGCGCGCCTTTCGCGCGGGCCTTGTCGGTCGAAGTCACCGAGGGCAGCACGCCGTAGTCGACTTCAACCAGCCCGGCAGCGTCCTGAGCCTGGTCGAGGGTTTCGGCGATGACGACGGCCACCTGGTCGCCCACGTGGCGAACTTTGCCTTGCGCGAGCGACGGGTGCACCGGCTCTTTCATCGGCTGTCCGTTCACATCGGTGATCAGCCAGCCGCAGGGCAGGCCGCCGACCTTGAGGTCTTCGCCGGTGAAAACAGCGAGCACGCCCGGTGCTTTCAGCGCCTTGGACTTGTCGATGGACTTGAGGGTCGCGTGGGCGTGCGGCGAGCGCACGAACACTGCGTGGGTCTGGCCGGGCAGGGTCACGTCGTCCGTGTACTGTCCGGCACCGGTCAGGAACCGGTAGTCTTCTTTGCGCTCGATGCGTGCGCCGATCAGCGGTGCATTCATTTCTGTCTCCTTAAGTGCGCATTTGTTCTTGTGATTTACTTGGCCATCGCTTTGGCGCCCGCGGCGATCGACTTCACGATGTTGTGATAGCCGGTGCAGCGGCAGAGATTGCCTTCCAGACCTTCGCGAATTTCGGTCTCCGTCAGGTTGGGATTGCCCTTGGCGAGGTCGATCGCGTTCATGACCATGCCCGGGGTGCAGAAGCCGCACTGCAGGCCATGGTTCTCCTTGAACGCCGCCTGCATCGGGTGCAGCGTGCCGTCGGCCGCCGCAATGCCCTCGATCGTCACGATGTTGGCGCCTTCTGCCTGCATGGCGACCATCGAGCAGGATTTCACCGCCTTGCCGTTCATGTGCACAGTGCACGCGCCGCACTGCGCGGTGTCGCAGCCAACGTGCGTGCCGGTCAGCCGCAGCTCTTCGCGGATGAGGGTCACCAGGAGCGTGCGCTCCTCGACCTGGGCCGAGACGGGTTTGCCGTTGACGGTCATGGAAACTTTGATGGACATGAATCCTCCTTGCTCTCTTGGGTAGGCTGGGTTGCGATTTTTCTTGGGCGGGCCGGTGGGGCGCAGTTACTCGACCGATGGTCCCGCCGGTGGAGTCCGGATGCTAGCTCACGGGCTATGCACCTGCAATCGAGACCTGCAATCGAAAAATGCGTTCGGGTACTTTCGCTCCGACACGATTTATGGCAGCGAAATATGACAACGGAACGACCGGGTGCATCGACACCTCGGGCGCTCGTAAGCGCGCTTCCTGTTGATGCGCTGCAGCAACACCCGAATGGAGGATGTAAGTCGCGCGTCAGCGCAACGAAAGCTGGCGGCAAAGCCCTGCTGATAGGGTGCGGACCCTTCAATGCAAGGCACAGCGATCAGGATGAGTCCTCTAGTGGATTGGGTGCGGAAAGCAGCGTTTTGCGGCGTGTGCGCCCTCGCCTTGACCGGCTGCGGCGGGCGTGGCGAACCGGAGGCCAAGCCTAAGGCGGCGGCCGCTGGCGCAAATTCGGTCAAGACGACCGAGGTACAAAAGAAATTCTTGACCATTCAAGCGGTTGGGAGCACGCAGAGCGCCGACATGCTGGCCATGCCGGGCCGGATCGCGTTTCGTCCGCAGGCGCAGTCGTCGGTGGGCGCAACCGTTGCCGGGCGCGTGGTGGCTTTGTACGTGCGCGCGGGCGAAGCCGTGAAGGCCGGAGCCCCGATCCTGGCCATCGAAAGCGCCGACGCGTCCTCGACCCGCGCGAGCCTCGAAGTCGCGGCCACGAGACTGGCTGCGGCTGAAAGCTTTCTCAAGCGCAATGTGGAAATGGTCGAGAAAGGCGTTGGGCTCGAGCACGAGCGCCTCGAAGCAGAAGTGCGCGTGAAGGAAGCGCGCACCGAGTACGAGCGGGCGCGACAATCCTCCGGGTTCATCGGCACGGGCCGCGGGGGGCGGGTCACGGTCACAGCCCCGACCAACGGCGTGGTGATCTCGATCCGGGTGTCGGTGGGCGCCACGGTGGCGCCGGGCGGCGAGCCGCTCCTGGAACTGGGGGATCCCGCGCAGTTGCAGGTGGTCGCCCAGGTCGCCGAAAGCGATCTCAACCAGATCGCCGTCGGGCAGTCGGCTGAAGTCGAATTGCCCGGGCTCAATACCCGCGTTGCGGCGAAAGTCGAGGCCATCAGCCCCCGGGTCGAGGCGGAATCGCGGCGCATGCACGTTTACCTTACGCTGGCCAAGCGCGTCGAGGGCCTGCAGGCCGGCATGCTCGCCCAGGTCGTGTTGAGCACGGGAACCGATTCGGCGATCTCCCTGCCTGTCTCCGCAGTCCTGGTAAAGGACGGCAAGCGCCGCGTGGTCTATGTCGAGAAACCCGATGGCGCGTTCGAGGCGCGGGATGTCGAAACCGGGCGCAACCGCGAGGGTCAGGTGGTGATCCTCAAAGGCCTTGTCTCCGGCGAGAAGGTCGTCGTCAAGGGCGCCCTCCTGCTCGACACGCAGGCCGACTTGCTCCTCTAGCGATGCTGCGCCTCCTTATCGAGACCTGCGTCCACCGCAGGGCGGCGGTGATGTTTGCCACCATCGTCATCGCGATCCTGGGCCTGCGCGCCTACCTCGACACGCCCATCGAGGCCTACCCCGACGTCACGAACACCCAGGTCACGGTCATCACCCAGCTTCCGGGCAATGCACCCGAGGAAATCGAGCGGCGGATCACCGTGCCGTTGGAGCGCGAACTCAACGGCACCCCCGGCATGACGCGCATGCGCAGCGAGAGCCTGTTCGGGCTGTCGCTGATCACGCTGACCTTTTCCGACGACACGAACAGTTTCGTGGCGCGCACTGTGGTTTCGCATCGGGTGTCCGTGGCAGAACTGCCGCCGGGCGCGACACCGGAACTGGCGCCCGAGGCAACGCCGCTCGGGGAGGTCTACCAGTTCCGCATCACCAGCGATCGCCATGACCTGTACGAGCTGCGTTCCGAGATGCAATGGACCGTCGTGCGAGCCCTGCGGCAGGTGCCCGGCGTGGCTGATATCGTTCCCTTCGGCGGCTATCTCAAGGAGGCGCACATCCGCGCCGACCCCGGGCGCCTCTTCGCCGCGGGCCTTTCGCTGAACGACCTCGAGCAGGCCCTCGCAAAATCCAACATCAACGTGGGCGCCGGGTTCCTGCGGCACGGCGACCAGGAGCTGACCGTGCGCGGCATCGGCTACCTGAACAACGCGGAGGACATCAAGCGGATCGTGCTCAAGAGCAAGGACGGCACGCCGGTCACCGTGGGAGACATCGCTACCGTGGTCCAGTCCTACACGCCCCGGCGCGGCGCGGTGGGCGTCGGGCTCGAAAAGGAAGGCGTCGAAAGCTTCATCTGGATGCGGCGCGGGCAGAACCCCTCGCAGGTGCTCGAAGGAGTGCACGAAAAGGTCAAGGAGCTGAACGAAAAGATCCTGCCGCGCGGCATGCAGATCGAGACTTACTACGACCGCAGCGACCTGGTGGGCCTTACGCTTTCGACGGTGCACGAGAACCTGCTGAGCGGATTCCTGCTGGTCGTCGGCGTCGTCTGGCTGTTCCTTCGCAGCATGGTGTGCTCGGGCATCGTGGCGGCCGTCATCCCGTTGTCGCTGCTCGTCGCGTTCCTCGGCCTGCATGCGATGGGGCTCCCGGCCAACCTGATTTCGATGGGAGCGATCGACTTCGGCATCCTTGTCGACGGTGCCGTCGTGCTGGTCGAGAACGTGATCCATGCGCTGCGGCACGAACGGCCCACCACCCGCCGCGCCGTGCTCAAGCTCGTCGTGAAGTCCGCAGTGGACATCGGCCGCCCGACGCTGTATGCGATGCTGATCATCATCGCCGCGCTCGTGCCGGTATTCACCCTGCAATCGGTCGAAGGACGCATCTTCAGGCCGCTGGCGCTCACCTATTCGTTTGCGCTGATCGGTGCGCTCATCTTCGCGCTTACGCTCGTTCCCGCGTTGTGCGCGGCGCTGCTGCGCCCGCAGCACGCGCAGTTGCAGGAGCCGGGCTGGACCGAATGGCTGCGATTGCGCTTCCGGAACTCGCTTTCGCGCGTGCTGCGCAATCGCCTGCTCGCGCTTGCCGCGGCTGTTCTGGTGCTGGCCCTTGCCGCGGCGACAGTTGCGCGCCTGGGCACCGAGTTCCTGCCTGAGCTCGACGAAGGCGACATCCAGCTGTTTGTCGAGATGCCGCCGAGCATTGCGCTCGCCAAGGGACAGGACATCCTGCTCGAAGTGCGCCAGCGCATCCTCACGTTTCCCGAAGTGCGCAAGACGATGAGCGAGCAGGGCCGCCCGGAAGACGGCACGGACAACGAAGACGTCAACATGAGCGAAACCTTCATCCGCCTGAAGCCCGTGAAGGAATGGCGCGCGGGATACAACAAGAAACGCCTGATCGACGAAATGCGCGCCAAGCTCTCCGAGATCCCCGGCGTGCGCTACAACTTCTCGCAGCCGATGAAGGACAACGTCGAGGAAGCCGTCAGCGGCGTGCGCGGCAAAGTCGTGCTGAAGATTTTCGGGCCCGACCTCGAGAAGATGCGCGCCACGCTCGAGCACGCGAAAGACGCGTTGAAGGCGGTGCCCGGCATCGTCGACCTCGACTTGTACCGCGATGCCCTGAAACCCCAGCTCCAGATCATCTTCGACCGCATGGCGCTAGCGCGCGCCGGCGTGAGCATGGAGGATGCGCAGCGGACCCTGGAAACCTCCCTGTCCGGGCGCGTCGCAACCACGATGTGGGAAGGCGAGCGGCCGGTGCCCGTGCGCCTGATGCTGCCGCCCGAGATGCGCGACGAAGTCGAAAAGATCGGCGCGGTCACCGTGACGAGCGAATCCGGCGCACGGGTTCCGATCCGCGATCTCGCCACGATCAGGACCGCGCATGCCCTCGCGACGATCAACCGCGAAGCCAACAGCAGGTTCCTCGCGCTCAAATTCAATATCGAAGGCCGCGACATGGGGTCCGTGGTCAAGGAAGCGATCGCCACCGTGGACAAGGCGGTCAAGGCGCCCGAAGGTCACTATTTCGTCTGGGGCGGCGAGTTCGAGAACCAGCGCCGCGCAATCGAGCGCCTCCAGCTCATCGTGCCGCTCGCGCTGCTTGCGGTGCTGCTGCTCCTGTATGCAGCGATGAATTCCGGCCGCAGCGCGCTCAGCATCCTGCTCACCGTACCTTTCGCGCTCACCGGCGGCGCATTCGCGCTGCTGGTCACGGGCGTGCCGCTTTCGGTCAGCGCGGCGGTCGGCTTCATCGCGCTGCTCGGACAGGTCTCGCTCATGGGACTTCTGGTCCTGAGCGCCACCGAAGCGCGCAGGCGCGGCGGGGAGGAACTCGTCATTGCGCTAGTCGAGGGCGCCAGCGAGCGGCTGCGGCCGGTGCTCATGGCGGCGATGCTGGCGCTGGTGGGGTTGCTGCCCATGGCCCTGTCCTCAGGCGTGGGCAGCGAAACCCAGCGGCCCTTTGCGCTGGTCGTAGTGGGCGGCATGCTGAGCGCACTGGCGGTCACCTTGTGGCTGTTGCCCGTCGTGTACAGCTTCATCACGCCCAGGCGGCTCGCGACGCCCGAGGAAGAGGACGAACAGATCGTGGACACGCCATGAGCCTGCGAGCGAGAAGCCTGCGAGCCACGCGCGCAATCTGTGCCTTGATGGCGGGCGCCTGGCTCGCGGGCGCGCCTTGGGCATACGCGCAGCGCATGGCATCCGATCCGCCGCCGCGGGACCCGACCGCCCAGACCGACCCTATGGACCTGGGCCAGGTCCTGCGGATCGTGCGCGAATCCAGTCCCCGCCTGGCCATCCAGCGCGAGAGCATTGCCGGGGCAGAAGCGAACCGGATCACCGCCGGCGCGTACCCCAATCCGAACGTCAGCTTCGGGCGGTCTCGTCCGTATGGCGGGCAGGCGACGCTGTTCAGCGGCAGCCGGCAGGACCAGGCCACGCTGGACGTTCCGCTGCTGATCGCAGGGCAACGGCCTGCCCGCATCGAGCGCGCCGAGCGCGAGATCGAGGCGGCGCGCGCCCGCGTCGCGGCAGGCGCCAGTTCCCTGGCGGGCGAGGCCGGCACGGCCTACGTGGCGCTGCTCGCAGCCCAGGAGAAAGCGGCGTTGCTGATTCATGCCAACCAAGACCTTGGCCGGCTGCGCGACATCGTTTCGAGCCGGGCGGCGCTTGGCGTGGCAAGCCGCTACGACGAAACAAGGATCGAAGTGGAGCTGGGGAGCTTTCGCTCCAAGCTCGAGGATTCGAAGGCTGACATCGCCGACCGCGCGGGCGCGCTGGCTGCGCTGCTCGGCCTGCCGTCGTTGCGGCCACGGGCCACCGGCGCGCTCGCGCCGCTGCCCCTCGAAGACCGGTGGCTCGACGGGCCGCGTGAGCGGGCACCCTTTAGCCCCGCGGTCGTCGCGGCCGCCGAAGAGGAGAAGGCGGCGCGAAGTGCGGTCGAAGTCGCGCAACGCGAACGCTGGCCCGTCCCTGCGGTCAGCTTGGGCCGCTCCTCGACCGCCAATCCGTTCGGCGCCGCGAACTTCCTCGGCCTGAGCGTGGAGGTCATGGTCTTCGACACGAAGCGCGGCCCGGTCGCGAAGGCCGAGTCGGAAGCGACTGCGGCTGCCCTGCGGCGTGAACTTGCCCAGGCCGAGACGGCGGCGACCCTCGAGCGCTACGGCAATGTCATTGCGGCCCGGCAGGTCGCGCTGCAACGTTTCGACCGGGAGTCGGCGTCGCGCCTGGCGCAGCTCAGGGAAATGTCGGAAAACGCGTACCGCCTGGGGCGCAGCTCGATCTTCGAGCTCCTCGACTCGGCGCGCTCGCGCCACGAACTGCAGCAGTCACGCATCGAGCTTGTCGCATCGCTGCTCGATGCGCAGGTCCGGTTCCTGGCCACCGGCGGGTATCTCGACCGGGTGGTCGCGGGAGCCGGTGCGGTCCCTCAGCGGTAGCGGACGATGTCCAATATGCTCTCAACCCAATTTTATCGGCGCTGATGTCCCACGAGCCGGAAGGAATCGCCATGAACAGCGAAAGTTCTGCCAACATTCGGCGTAATCTCGCGGGCGACACGCTGCCCTCGCGCCTGCTCATCGTGGAAGACGACGGCAGCCTTGCGGCCGGCCTCGCGCGGGCGCTCGGCCTTGAAGGCCACTCGGTCGAGCACCTCGACTCGGGCGAGAGGGCTCTCGCACGCGTGGCTGAAACGACCTTCGACCTGATCGTGCTCGACATCGGGCTGCCGGGCATCGATGGGTTCGAAGTGCTGCGCCGCTTACGGCTGGCCGGCCATGCGATGCCGGTCCTCGTGCTCACGGCGCGCGATGCAGTGGGCGACCGCGTGCACGGCCTGGACCTGGGCGCCGACGACTACATGACCAAACCCTTCGCGCTGCCGGAACTCGCCGCGCGTGTGAGAGCGCTGATCCGCCGCGGCCAGGCCGACGCGGGCCCGCGCACTTCGCACGGGCCGCTGGAGCTCGACCGCGCCGGACGCCGCGCCTACCTCGCGGGCGCTCCGCTGGAACTGGCTGCCCGAGAATGGGCGGTGCTGCAGATCCTGCTCGAGAAAGTCGAGAAGGTGGTGAGCAAGGAATCGTTCATCGAATCGCTCACCAACTGGGAAGAAGACCTTTCGTCGAACGCGATCGAGGTCTACATTTCGCGCCTGCGCGCGAAGCTCGAGCCGTCCGGGATCCGGATCCGCACGGTGCGGGGCTTTGGCTATATGCTTGAGGAATTTCGCGAACGCGGCGCGTAGCGCCGCCAATTCTCAGGCGTACCTCCCATGAAAGAGTCTCGTTGGCGCGAGCATCGCTACGCGCTCCTGGCCGTTTTTGCCCTCGTTTTCTGCGCCGGTTCGCTCGCAATGCGCTTAGTCTTCGTCAATTCCGGCGGCGACCACCAGGCGCTAGGCGCGGCCGACTTCTTGCAGGCGTTCGCGACCGGCCTGTACTTCGACCTCGCGTCTTTTACCTACGCGGCCGTGCCGGTCGTGCTTTACCTGCTGCTTGCGCCGGCGGCCCTGTTCCATGCGCGCTGGCATCGCGCGGCCTGGATGGTGTTCTCCTGGGCGCTGGTGTTCGGGATGCTGTTCCTGTTCGTGGCCGAGTGGTTCTTCTGGCAGGAATTCCGCACCCGGTTCAATTTCATCGCCGTCGACTACCTGCTCTATACGCGCGAAGTCATCGGCAACATCCGCGAATCGTACCCGGTAGGCAAGATCCTCCTTGCGCTGGCGGCGCTCGCCGCGTGGATCGTGTGGTTCCTGCGGGCGCGACTGCTGGCGCCGCTGCGCGCGCCCCGCGCGAAGGCGCAGCGTTTCCTCCACCGGCTTGCGTGGGCGGTGCCGCTCCTGGTTGCGCCGGTCCTCGCCTTCCTGTGGATCGACCGCACTCAACGCGACTTTTCCGCGAATCCCCTTTCCAACGAGCTCGCAGGCAGCGGGCTCTACGAGTTCTTCTCGGCCGCCTATCGCAACGAACTCGACTACGTGACCCACTACGCCAGCGGCGACCCGCTGAAAGTGCGCCAGTTCCTGCGCGCGCGGCTCGAGACGCCGCACGCAAAGCTCGCCAGCGGCAATCCCGGCGACCTTACGCGCACCGTGCGCTACCCGCGCGACGAGAAGCGCCTCAACGTGATCCTCGTGTCGGTGGAGAGTTTTTCGGCCGACTTCATGGCCAAGTTCGGCAATACCAAGGGCATCACTCCGCGCATGGACGCGCTTGCGGACAAGGGCCTCTTCTTCACCCAGCTTTACGCAACAGGAACCCGCACGGTACGCGGGCTCGAGGCGCTTGCGCTTGCCTACCCGCCCACGCCCGGCCAGTCGATCGTCAAGCGCCCGCACAACGAGGGCATGTTCACCATCGGCGGGGTGTTCGCCTCCAAAGGCTACGACGTGCGTTACCTGTATGGCGGCTACGCGTATTTCGACAACATGCGCGAGTTCTTCGCCGGGAACGGCTACCTGGTCGAGGACCGCACCGTGATCCCCAAGGAAAAGATCCACCACGAGAACATCTGGGGCGTGGCCGACGAAGACCTCTTCACCATGGCGCTGGAGCGCTCCGACGAGTCGCACGGCCGCGGCCGGCCGTTTTTCCATCACGTGATGACCACCTCCAATCACCGGCCGTTTACCTACCCGGAAGGGCGCATCGACATCCCCTCGAAGACCAACCGCGACGGCGCGGTCAAGTACACCGACTGGGCGATCGGCGACTTCCTGGACCGGGCCGCAAAGCACAAGTGGTTCGACGACACGATCTTCGTGATCGTCGCCGACCACTGCGCCTCGAGCGCGGGAAAAAGCGACGTGCCGATCAACCGCTATCTGATCCCGATGGTCATCTTTGCGCCCAAGCACGTGCAGCCGCGCAAGATCGAGCGCCTCATGAGCCAGGTGGACATCCCGCCGACGCTGCTCGGCCTGCTGAACTTCGCCTATACCAGCCAGTTCCTCGGCTACGACTTGTTCGACCTCGAGCCCGGGCGCGAGCGTGCCTTCGTGTCCACGTACCAGGAACTCGGCTACCTGCGCGGCGAGGAACTCGTGGTGCTGCGGCCGGGCCGCCGGGTGGATGTGGTGAGGCCGAACCCCCGCGACGGCTCGGCCACGCCCGCGAAACCCAACCCCGCGCTTACCGAAGAGGCGATTGCGTGGTACCAGGCGGCCTCAGGGCTGTTCGGCGAGCACCGCACTGCGCGCCAGGCCGCACGATGAGCGCTCTGCCGGGGCTATCATTGCTTCCCGGCCCAACGCCTCCAACAAAAGCGATTCCCGAATGCGCATCCTGATCGTCGAGGACGACATCTCGCTCGCCAGCGGCATTTCCCGCATCCTCGAGGCCGAGGGCTATGCGGTCGACCTGATGAAGACCGGCGAGCACGCCGCGATGGCCGCGCGCCAGGAGAGCTTCGACCTCGTGATCCTCGACATCGGGCTGCCGGGCATCGATGGGTTCGAGGTGCTCAGGCGCCTGCGCTCCGAGGGACGCGGGATGCCGGTGCTGCTCCTCACGGCGCGCGATGGGGTCGATGACCGCGTTCGCGGCCTCGACATGGGCGCCGACGACTACATGGCCAAGCCTTTCGCGATGCCCGAACTCGCGGCGCGGGTGCGGGCGCTGATCCGCCGCGGGCAGGCGCAATCCGGACCGCGGATCGTGCACGGGCCGCTCGTGCTCGACACCAGCGCACGCCGCGCGACGCTCAAGGGAGAGCCGCTGGAGCTGGCCGCGCGCGAATGGGCGGTGCTCGAAGTGCTGCTCGCGCGCGTCGAGAAGATCGTCAGCAAGGAAGCCATCATCCAGGCCATGTCGAATTGGGGCGAGGAACTGTCGCTAAACGCGATCGAGGTCTATGTGTCCCGCCTGCGCGGCAAGCTCGAGCCGGCCGGGGTGCGGATCCGCACGGTGCGCGGCTTTGGCTACATGCTCGAGGAATTCAAGGAAGGCTGATGGCCGCAAGCCTGCGCGTTACGCTGCTGCGGCTGCTGATCCCGCCGGTGGCGCTGATCCTCGCGGTCGGCTCGGTGGGGGCGTACTACCTCTCGATCGACCCGGCGGCGGACGCCTACGACCAGTCGCTGGTCAACACCGCGATCGCCCTGTCCGAGCGCATCAAGCTCCAGGAAGGCCAGCTGGTGTTCGACCTGCCGAGTGCCGCCGAGGCGGTCGTGCGCACCGACAAGTACGACAAGGTCTATTTCGTGGTGCGCGATTCACGCGGCCAGGTGATCGCCGGGGACCAGGACATCCCGCAGCCGCCGCCGGGCCTGCGCGCCGACGATGGTGTCATCGCGTACGACGCCCAGGCTCGCGACCGGCGCCTCAGGGCCGTGGCGCTCCTGGCGCCCTGCGGCGCGGGGACATGCACCGTCACGGTGGCCGAGACCACGATCAAGCGCGACCGCCTTGCGCGCGACATCCTGATCGGCAGCGTGCTTCCGCAGGGGATGCTCGCGGTGCTCACGCTGGCGCTCGTCTGGTTCGGCGTCACCCGCGGCCTTGCGCCGCTCGCGCGGCTTTCGGGCGAGATCCGCCAGCGCTCGCCGCGTGACTTGCGCGCGATCGACGAAAGCGGCGCGCCCGCAGAGGCCCAGCCTTTGCTCTCGGCGCTCAACAAGCTGTTCGGGCAGGTGGACGAATCCAACCGCAACCAGCAGCGGTTCCTCGCCAACGCGGCGCACCAGTTGCGCACGCCGCTGGCCGGCTTGCAGGCGCACACCGAGCTTGCGATGGCCCAGCCGGTCCCGGAGGCCTGCCGCGCGGAGCTCGAGTACGTGCACAGCGCGACAATCCGCACGGCACGCCTGGCCAACCAACTGCTCGCGCTCGCGCGCGCCGAGCCCGGCGGCAACCGGCCGGCCGATTTCGCGCTGGTCGACCTGCGTCAGTTGGTCGAGGAAATCGCCGACGAGTGGGTGCACCGCTCGATGGACAAGGACGTCGACCTGGGTTTCGACCTCAAGCCGGCGAGCGTGCCGGGCGATGCTTTCCTCCTGCGTGAAGTGCTGGCGAACCTGATCGGCAACTCGCTCGAGTACACGCCCTCGGCAGGGCACGTCACCGTGAAGACCGGGCAGTCGCCCGAGGGCGCGTTCCTCGAAGTCGAGGACGACGGCCCGGGCATCCCCGCCGCCGAGCGCGACCGCGTCCTCGAACGCTTCTACCGGATGCCGGGCACCTCCGGCACCGGCAGCGGGCTGGGCCTGGCCATCGTGCGCGAAATCGCCTTGGCGCACGGCGCGCGGGTCGAGATGGGCGAAGGTCACGCCGGGCACGGTTGCAGCGTGCGCTTGATATTTTCTTCGCACGCCCCAATATCAAGCAAGTCGGCTTGACCGTCCGAGGGTGCTCCTCTACCCTCGACCGGGCAGCCAAGGAGAACGGCATGGATAGCGTAGACATCGAAGTCCTCAGGAGCGCGCAGGCGTGGATGGCCGAAGGCCACCACGTAACGCTCGCCACCGTAGTAAAAACGTGGGGCTCGGCGCCGCGCCCGGTGGGCGCCCTGCTCGTGATCCGTGACGACGGGCTCGTTTCCGGCTCGGTGTCAGGCGGCTGCGTGGAGGACGACCTGATCGAAAAGGTCAAGGCACAAGGTCTGGCCAGGGATAAGCCCGCGATTTCCACCTACGGCGTCACCAACGAGGAAGCCACGCGCTGGGGCCTGCCCTGCGGCGGCACGCTGCAACTCGTGCTCGAGCCGTTGAATGAGGCGAGCGGCGTCTCCGAACTGCTCGAGACCATCGGCAAGCAGCAGTTGGTCTCGCGGCGGCTGGAGGTCGAAACCGGCAAGGTCACGCTCACCGCCGGCAAGTGGTCCGACCTGCTCGAGTTCGACGGCAAGGTGCTCGCCACCGTGCACGGCCCGCGCTGGCGGCTGGTTCTCATCGGCGCCGCGCAGCTTTCGCGGTACCTCGCCGAGATGGCGCGCATGCTCGACTATCAGGTCATCGTGATCGACCCGCGCGAGGAGTACTACACCTCGTGGGACATGCCGGGGCTCGACGTCAACCGCGGCATGCCGGATGACGTGATCGCCGCGCTGAACATGGACGGTCACAGCGCAGTGGTGGCGCTCACGCACGACCCCAAGCTCGACGACCTCGCGCTCATGGAAGCGCTCAAGTCCGCCGCGTTCTACGTCGGCGCGATTGGCTCGAAGAAGAACAACGACGCGCGGCGCACCCGGCTGAAGGAATTCGACTTGTCCGAGGGCGAGATCGCCCGGCTGCACGGGCCGGTCGGGCTGTACCTCGGTTCCAAGACACCGCCCGAGATCGCGCTTGCGATCATGGCCGAGATGACGGCCGTGCGCTACGGCGTGCCGAGCGTGGACTGGGCGGCCAAGGCGCAGTCGCGGTTCGACCCGTCGGCCTGCGAAGTCGCACCCGCCACGACGCAGCCTGCCGCTTGACCCGCGTCACGGGGATCCTGCTCGCCGCAGGGTCGGGAAGCCGCTTCGGCTCCAACAAGTTGCTGCACCCGCTGCTCACCAACTTGCCGATAGCGGTCACCGCGGCGCGCAACCTCAAGGCCGTCGTGCCGCATTCGATCGCGGTCGTGCGCCCGAGTGCGGACGAACTGTCCGCATTGCTGGCCGCCGAAGGGCTGGAAATCGTGGTCTGTGCGAATGCCGAAGAGGGCATGGGCGCAAGCCTCGCGTGCGCCGCCGCCGCCGTTGAGGGAGGGGGCGCTTTCATGATCGCCCTGGCCGACATGCCTTTCATCCGCTCCAGCACGCTGGAAGCCGTGCGCGACAGCCTCATGGCCGGAACGCAACTGGTCGCGCCGTACTTTCGAACCCGCCGCGGACACCCGGTCGGCATCGGCGAGCGGTATCGCGACGAGTTGCTCGGCACAACCGGGGACGAGGGCGCGCGCAAGCTCCTCGAAAGCCACGCGGCGGATCTGGTTAAAATCCCCGTCGGCGACCCGGGCGTGGTGCGCGACATCGACAAGCCTGCGGACCTGGCGCCGCCGCTGTACATCTAGGGAAGGGGAACAGCGATGAAATTCCTGCTTCGCATCAGCGGATGGATCGATGCAGTCAACGCGCGCCTCGGCCTCGTGGCCAGCTGGCTCGTGCTCCTGAGTTGCCTGATCAGCGCGGGCAACGCGTTCAGCCGCTACACCATCAACCTCAGCTCGAACGCCTGGCTTGAAATTCAGTGGTACATGTTCGGCGCAATGTTCATGCTTGGCGCGTCCTACACCTTGAAGCGCAACGAGCACGTGCGCGTGGACATTTTCTACTCCGGCATGTCGACCCGCACGCAGGTCTGGGTCGACCTGCTCGGCGGCATCTTCTTCCTGCTGCCGGCGATGACGATCATCGGCTGGCTGTCCTGGCCGGTGTTCTACAACTCATGGGCGGGCAACGAGATGTCGAGCAATGCCGGGGGCCTGGTGCGCTGGCCGATCAAGATCTTCCTGCCCCTTGGGTTCTGGCTGCTCTCGCTGCAGGGCTTCTCCGAGGTGGTCAAGCGCCTGGCCATGCTCACCGGGCATCTCCCGACCGATGTCCACTACGAAAGGCCGATGCAATGACGCCGATGATCCCGCTGGAGTGGATGCCCCAGCTGATGTTCGGCGGCCTGATCGTCTTCATGCTGATCGGCTACCCGGTGGCGTTCTCGCTTGCGGCGGTCGGCTTGTTCTTCGGGTTCATCGCGATCGACCACGGCTATTTCGCGTTCTCGCTGATGCAGGCGATGCCGGAAAGGGTGTTCGGCATCATGTCGAACGACCTCCTGCTGTCGATTCCGTTCTTCACGTTCATGGGCGCGGTCCTCGAGCGTTGCGGCCTCGCGGAGGACATGCTCGAGAGCATGGGCCAGTTGTTCGGCCCGGTGCGCGGCGGCCTGGCCTACGCGGTGATCATCGTGGGCGCGATCCTCGGCGCGATCACCGGGACGGTCGCCGCGTCGGTAATCGCGATGGGCGTGATCTCGCTGCCGATCATGATGCGCTACGGCTACGACATGCGGCTTTCCACCGGCGTGATCGCGGCGTCGGGCACCATCACGCAGCTGATCCCGCCTTCGCTCGTGCTGGTCGTGCTCGCCGACGTGCTCGGCAAGTCGGTCGGCGACATGTACGCCGGCGCGATCGGCCCCTCGATCGTCCAGGTGCTGCTGTTCTGCGCCTACATCCTCGTGCTCAGCATCGTGCGCCCCACGGCCATGCCCGCGCTGCCGCGCGACGCGCGCACCATGACCGGCTGGCAGCTCGTCTCCAAATGCCTGTGGGGCATGATCCCGTCGGTTGTGCTGATCTTCCTCGTGCTCGGCACCATCCTGATGGGCCTGGCCACGCCGACCGAGGGCGGCGCGATGGGCGCGGTGGGCGCGATCGTGCTCGCCGCCATGCACCGGCGCCTCACCTGGAATCTCATCTGGCAGGGCATGGAATCGACCATGCGCATCAGCTCGATGGTGATCTTCATCCTGGTCGGCTCGAGCGTGTTCACGCTGGTGTTCCGCGGCGTGAACGGCGACACCTGGATCGAGCACATGCTCCTCGACCTGCCCGGTGGGGCGGTGGGGTTCCTGATCTTCGTCAACGTGTTCGTGTTCGTGCTCGCGTTCTTCCTCGATTTCTTCGAGATCGCCTTCATCATCATCCCGCTGCTTGCGCCGGTGGCGGCCAAGCTGGGGATCGACCTCATCTGGTTCGGCGTGCTGCTCGGCGCCAACATGCAGACCTCCTTCATGCACCCGCCGTTCGGCTTCGCGCTGTTTTACCTGCGCGGCATTGCACCCAAGGAGGTGAAGAGCTCCGACATCTACTGGGGCGCGATCCCCTGGGTCGGGTTGCAGCTGATTCTCGTGGCGATCATCATCGTCTGGCCCGGCCTGGTCACCGGTTTCCTCGACAAGGACGCCCCGGCGGGCGCGAACCAGCAGATCGAGATCCGCGACGACGACGGTGTTCGCGAGAACGAGGCGCCGCTGCTGGGCGGCGAGGCGGCGAAGCCGGAGCCTGAACTGCCCCGGGTGCAGCCGAAGTAGCCCATATTCTGAACAATTAAGTTTGGAGAAGGGCGCCGTTATTGACTCCCAAGGCAGTTCGTATATCAGAAAAATAATAAATCCGGGCGCCGGTCAGAAGCTGTAGAGCCGCGCCGGATTGGCCGCGAGGATGGCGTTGCGCACCTCATCCTGCGGCACGGCGGCGTGGAGCAGGTCCAGCAACCCGCCTGCGTCCAGTTCGCGATGGGGAAGGAGCTGCGCGCCATCGACCTGGCTGCGCGAGTGGAACCCGATATTCGGCCAGTCCGTACCCCACACCAGCCGTTCGGGCGCGGCCTGGCAGAGCGCGCGCATGAACGGCAGCGCGTCGAAGAGCCGGCCGCTCTCGCGCGTGATCCGGTCCGCCCCGGAGAGCTTCGCCCAGACATGGCCGCAGGCGAGCAGCCGCAGCACGGCCTGGAATCCGGGTTGCGCAACGCCCTTCGCACCTTCGGGCAGGCCCATGTGGTCGAGCACGACGGGCACGGTGGCGCGCGCGAGCGCGTCCTCCACGCGCGCGAGCCCATCGGCATCGAGGAGGATCTGCAGGTGCCAGCCGAGGGGTCCGATCGCGTCGCCGTAGCGTGCGATCCATCCGGCTGCGTCGCCTGCGTAGCGGCTTCCCAGCGTGTGCAGGTTCAGCCGCGCACCGCGCACACCGGCCGCGTGCAACTCCTCGAGTGTGGCCCGGGATGCGCCCGGATCGATGACGGCCACGCCCCGCCCGCGCGTTCCAGCCTGCGCGAGCGCGTGGAGCATCGCCCGGTTGTCGTTTGCGTAACCGCTGGGCTGGACGAAGACGGTGCGTTCCAGGCCGACCCGGCTTTTCATCCGCTCGTGCGCATCGAGCGTCGCCTCGGCCACGTTGTAGGCGCGCTCGGCCGCGAGCGGGAAGCGCCCGAACGGGCCGAACACATGCATGTGGCAATCGGCTGCGCCCGGCGGCAATGCCCAGGACGGCGCGTGATGCGATCTTTCCGGTGGCTGCATCCCCGATATCATAGTCAAACCAAGACAATCCAAGGGCGCAGTCGAATGAGGACATTCCTGCAGTTGCTGGGCGCGGTGATCGCCATGGCCTTGTCGCACACGCCGGCGGCGCAAACCTATCCGAGCCAGCCGATCCGCATGATCGCGCCATTCCCCCCGGGCGGGAGCGTGGACATCGGCGCCCGGCTGATCGCCGAGCCCCTCGCAAGCGAACTGGGGGTCCGGGTCCTCATCGACAATCGCTCGGGCGCCTCGGGCAACATCGGTATGGAGGCTGCTGCACGCGCTGCGCCGGACGGCTACACGATCGTCCTGAACACGATCCCGCTGGCCGCAAACCAGAGCCTGTTCGACAAGCTCAGTTGGGATCCGATCCGGGATTTCGTGGCGATCGGCATGGTGGCGACTTCGCCGCATGTGCTCGTCGTCGCCCCGAAACTGCCGGTGTCGAATCTCGCGGACCTGGTGCGCCTGGCGCGCGCAAATCCCGGCAAGCTCAGTTACGCGTCGGCGGGGGTCGGTTCGACCTTCCATTTCTGCGGCGAGATGTTCAAGGACGCCACCGGCACCTTCATCCTCCATGTGCCCTACCGCGGCGGCGGCCCCGCGCTCCTCGATACGCTCGCGGGGCAGGTGGATATGAGCTTTCCCGCCCTTGCCGCGGCAATCCCGCATGTGAAGGCCGGCACACTGCGCGCGCTCGGCGTGACCGGCACCACCCGGTCGGTGCAACTGCCGGACGTGCCGAGCCTCGCCGAGGCCGGCGTCAAGGATTTTCAGTTCACGCAATGGCTCGCGTTGCTCGCTCCGGTGGGAACGCCGCCCGCCGTGGTGGCCCGGCTAAACGTTGCGCTCAAGGCCGCGCTCAATTCGAAAGACGTGAAAGACAAGTTCCAGGCCCAGGCGTTCGAGTCATTCATCACCACGCCCGAGGAAGCCGGCCGGTTCGTGGCGGGCGAGACTCAGCGGTTGGCGAAACTCATCAAGGCGAAGGGAATCACCGCGAATTGAAACCATGAAATTCGAACATGAGATGTTGGAATTTCATGGTTTCAGGTGCTGATGCTGAAGGGCGCCAAACGAGCGGGCGTCGAATTCAAGCGTGCGGACGCGCTGAAATCGGCCTAACGGCTCCATGTGGTTCGCCTCACTCCTTCAGCTTCACCGCAAACACCGGCACCGCCGCGCCCTTGCCCTTGAACTTCACCTCGCCCATCGGTTCCGTCGGCACGCGCCCGGCCAGGGCAGCCTGCGTGTCCGCATCCACGAGAATGCCGCGACCCGCCTCCTTGGTATGCGCCTCCAGCCGCGCGGCGAGGTTCACGGTGTCGCCGATGCAGGTGTAGGTGGCGCGGGTTTGGGTGCCCGTGTAGCCGGCAACGACCTCGCCTGAGGCGATCCCGATGCCGATGCGGATCGGCTGCTTGTCCGCGGCCACGCGCTCCAGGTTGAAGAGTTCGATCATCTCCACCATGTCGAGTGCCGCGCGCACGGCCGCAAGCGGCGGCTCGGCCACCGGCAGCGGCGCGCCGAAGATCGCCATCAACCCGTCGCCGATCATCTGGTTGACCACGCCGCCCTGGCCGCTGATGGCCTCGAACATCAGGGTGTAATAGGTGTTCAGCAGTTCGATGGTTTCTTCCGGGGGCTGCGATTCGACGAGCGACGTAAAGCCGCGGATGTCGGAAAACATCACCGTGCAATGCACGCGCCGTCCGCCCAGGGCAAACCCCGATTGCTGCAGGTCCTCGGCGACTTCGGAGGTGGCAAAGCGGCGGATCATTTCCTTCTGCTGGTAGCGCAGGCGCTTTTTTTCCAGAATCGAATTGATGCGCGCCTTGAGCAGCGCCGGGTTCACGGGTTTGCGCAGGTAGTCGTCGGCGCCGAGGTCAAGGCAGCGCACCACGTGCGCCACGCGCTCGAGGGAGCTCGTCACGATGACCGGGAGGTCCTTTAATTTCGTGTCGCCCATCATCTGCTCGAGCACCCCGAAGCCGTCGAGCTCGGGCATCTCCATGTCGAGCAGCATCAGGTCGAAGGTTTCCGCGCGCAGCATCTCCAACGCGATGCGGCCGTTCTCCGCGCTCGCCACGCGATGGCCCTGCAGCTCCAGGCTGCGCGTGAGGAGCAGCCGGTTGACCTTGTTGTCGTCGGTCACCAGCAGGCGGGCGCCGCGCTCAGCCACGGCACAGTTCCTTGAGTGCGACGGCGGCGCGCTGGTATTCGGCATCGAGCGCATCCAGCGGCGCGCGCTCAGTGATCAGGCCGCCGAGTTCCAGGTCGCGTGCCAACTCTCCCAGCCGGGTGGCGCCGAAGGTGTGGCTGTTGGATTTCAACGAATGCGCCGCGCGGCGGAACGCATCCGCGTTGCCCGCTGCCTGCGCGCTGCGCAACTCCGCAAGCATGACCGGGGTTTCCTCGAGAAAAGTGCCGACGAGTTCGGTGACGAATTCGGCGCCGGCGGCTTCCTGCAGCTCGGCGAAGGTGGATGGGTTGATGATGGGGTCGCTCATTTCAATCCTTGCGGGTCACGGCGTTGTTCAGTGCTTTGACGAACTGGTCGACGCGGATGGGTTTGGTGACGTAGTCGTCCATGCCGGCGGCGAGGCACATCTCGCGGTCGCCCTGCATGGCGTTGGCGGTCATTGCGATGATGTGCGGGCGCGCGCCGGGGCCCTGCAGCGCGCAAATGCGGCGCGTGGCGTCCAGGCCGTCGAGCTCGGGCATCTGCACGTCCATCAGCACCACGTCGTAGACTTGGCGCTGCACGGATTCCACCGCCTCAAGTCCGTTGGATGCGACATCGGCGCGGTAGCCGATCCGCTGGAGCAACCGGAGTGCGAGTTTCTGGTTCACCACGTTGTCCTCGGCCAAGAGGATGCGCAGAGGATGCCGCTCGGCCATGCCGGGGTCGATCTGCGATTTTCCGGCCACCGGCGCCGCGGGCTTGGCGGCCTCGTCCTTTGCAAGCAGGCTCAACAGCGTGTCGAACAGGTGCTACTGGCGGATCGGCTTGGCGAGGTAGGCCTTGAACAAACCTTCGTTGTCGTCCGCCTCGCGCCTTCCCAGCGAACTGAACAGCACCAGCGGCAGGGCGGCGTTCTGCGTGTGAATTGCGCGTGCCAAATGCAGGCCGTCCATTTCGGGCATGTGCATGTCGAGGATGGCGAGATCGAATTTTTCACCTTCCGTGAGCCAGCGCAGGGCTTCGGTGGGGAATTCGGTGTCTCGCGAGGCCATGCCCCACTTGGCTGATTGCAGAGCCAGAATGCGTCGGTTGGTGGCGTTGTCGTCCACGATCAGCAGGCGCTTCTTCTGCAGTTCGGATTGCACGCCGATAAGGTCGCGCGCGCGCGTCGCCGGCAGTTGCGCGGTCTGCGCTTCGATCGTGAATAGGAACGTCGAACCCTTGCCCAGACCCTCGCTCACCACCCACATCGTGCCGCCCATCAGCTCGGCGAGTCTCTTACTGATCGCGAGGCCCAGGCCAGTGCCGCCGTACTTGCGGGTGGTGGAGGAATCGGCCTGGGAGAAGGACTGGAACAATCGACCCATGCCCTCGGGCGTGAGGCCGATGCCGGTGTCGCGCACCGCGAAGGTCAACTCCACTCGTTCTGCCGCGAGGGGTTTGGAGGTGACCGTCAACACCACTTCGCCCGCTTCGGTGAACTTGACCGAGTTGGCGAGCAGGTTGAGCAGGATCTGCCGCAGTCGCGTGAGGTCGCCGCTGATTGCCGTCGGCAGATCGCCTTCGAACACATAGGCCGTGTCGAGGTGCTTTTCGGTCGCGCGCGAGCTGATGAGGTCGAGCGCCGACTCCACGCCGTCGCGCAGATCGAACGGGTGCATCTCGATGTCCATGCGCCCGGCTTCGATCTTGGAAAAGTCGAGGATGTCGTTGATGATCGTCAGCAGCGCATCGCCCGAATCGCGGATCGTGCCGGCAAAGTCGCGCTGCTCCTCGTTCAAGGGCGTATCGAGGAGCAGGCCGCTCATGCCGATCATTGCGTTCATCGGTGTGCGGATCTCGTGGCTCATCGTCGCGAGGAAGGCGCTCTTGGCCTCGTTGGCGGCCTCGGCGGCGGCGCGTGCTTCCTTGGATTCGTTGAACAGCCGCGCGTTCTGGATCGCGATCACCGCCTGGTCGGCGAAAGTCTTGAGCAACGCGAGTTGCTTGTCGCTGAACGCGCCGGTGTTCAAACGGCCCACCCAGAGCGCCCCAATGGCCTTGCCCTCCAAGTGCAGCGGTGCGAACGTGATCGAGCGGAATCCGATGATCGACGCGCCGCGCTTGACGCTGTCGGGGACGCCCTCGGGCGCATCCATGTCGGGAAACTGGATCGGCCGTCCTTCCAGAATACACATGCCGGACCCGGTGCTGCGGTCCAGTGGCAGGGGATAGATGGCGCGCATCTCCTGCTCGCTCGGGCCATGGTACGCAGCCAGATCGACCGAGCCGGCTTCATTCAACAGGTTCAGTCCCACCAGATGGCCTTCGAACAGGTGCCCGCATGCGGTCAGGATGGCCTCGAAGACCGGGCTCGTGTTGGCGATCGAACTGCTGATCGCGCCGAGTACCTCGGATGAGGCGCGTTGCTGGTCGAGTGCTTCCTTGGTTTCATTGAACAGCCGCACGTTCTCGATCGCGATCACCGCCTGGGCGGCAAAGGTCTGGACCAGTTCGGTCTGCTTGTCGGTCAGCTTGAATCCGGCTTCCGGGCGCGTGAGGATGATGGTCCCGATGCCCTGGCCTTCGCGGATCAACGGCACGAATACGCCGGACCGGAACCCGCCCGCGCGCCCCGCCGTCTGCGTAATGGCAGGGGCGCCGGGCGCCTCCGTGTCCAGTACCTCGATGATGCGGCGCTCGGCGATCGCGCGGGACGATGGGTTGCATTCGGGATCGAAAGGCAGCGGATAGACGGCCTGTACCTTTTCGACATCGAGCTGCCTGTGCCCCCCTCCCGCAGTCGCACGCCACTGCACGAGATCGTTTTCCAGCATGGTGATCGTGGCGTTGCATGGGTCGAACAGTTGACTCGCACTTTGCACGATCGCATCGAGCACGGGCTGTACGTCGGTGGGAGAACTGCTGATGACCGAGAGGATGTCCGCCGTCGCCGTCTGCCGCTCGAGCGCTTCTTTCGTCTCGTTGAACGACTGCACGTTCTGGACGGCGATCACCGCCTGGTCGGCAAACGTCTGCAACAGGGCGATCGACTTATCTGAATAAGGACCGGGCGCCTAACGGCCCAGCCCGATGACGCCGATGACCTGGCCGTTCTGGAGCATCGGGACGCCCAGCATGCTGCGCAGCCCCGCGCTGGCCACCGGACCGGTGAGCCGGTAATTCGGATCGAGCCGGATATCGGGCACCTGTGCGGGGGCTGCATTGACGATCGCCCGCGCATTGACGGAGCCGTGCCCGGGCTTTACCGGGAAAGCGGCGCGCATCGCGGCCTCGGCCTCGGGTGACGCGCCCATGTAGCTCAGCATGTGCAGCCACTCGCCGTCAAAGCGCGTCGCCGAGCCGACCTGGGCGCCGCACAGCAGTCTGGCGCGTTCTGCAATGGCGTCGAACACCGGCTGAACGTCCGCGGGGGACTCGGCGATCACCTTGAGGATTTCCGCCGTCGCCGTCTGCCGTTCGAGCGCTTCCTTGGTCTCGTTGAACAAACGCACGTTCTCGATCGCGATCACGGCCTGGTCGGCGAAGGTCTCGAGGAGTTTGATGTGGTGATCGGCGAAAGGCCCCGCCTCGGGGCGGGTAACGGCAATCGTGCCGATCGCCGCGCCGTCGCGCATCAAAGGCACCCACAGAATGCTTCGATAGCCTCTGACGCGGGCCAGCGCCTTGGCATCCGGCAGCATAGCGGGATCGTTTTCGGTATCGCTGCGGAACTCGGATTTTCCGGAGCGCAGCACCCTTGCGATGCCCCGGACAGACGTGAGCGGCTGCGGGTAGTAGCTCGTCAGCGACCCGCTTCCTGCCGCGTCGGTCGAGTCCTGGGAGGCCAGGTGCACCATGTCGCCGATCACCCGCGTGACCGCCGAGGTGCGGCCACCGAGCAGGCGCAGGGCGCTTGCGGCGATCGCGTCGAACACGGGTTGCACGTCGGTTGGGGAGCCCGCGATGACCTTGAGGATCTCCGCGGTCGCGGTCTGGCGTTCCAACGCCTCCTTGGTCTCGTTGTACTGGCGCACGTTGCCGATCGCGATCACCGCCTGCGCCGCGAAGGTCTCGACGAGTTCGATTTGCTTGTCCGTGAATGGATCGACCTCGCTGCCGCGCGTGAGCGTGATCACGCCGACGACTTCGCCGTCCCTGAGCATCGGGACGCCAAGGTTGGTCCGGTACGCGGCAACCGCCACCAGATCCGGCCGGTAGCCGGGCTCCGTACCGATGTCGTGCGTGTGAACCGTGCGCCGCTCGAGCAGCGCGCGGCCCGTCGTCGTGTCGCGCCCGGCTCGGATCGGATTTGCGCGCAGCGCTTTCTCCAGGTCGGAATTCGTGCCGTAGCCGGATAGCACGGCCAGCCGGTATTCGTCCTCCCGGTCCGGCAGGAACATGGCGCTTGTGGTGGCTTTGCTCAGGTGCATCGCGCTGTCGAGAAGCGACTGCAGCACCGTCTTCAGGTCGAAGGTCGAGCGGCTGATCTCCCGCAGCACGTTGCTCGTCGCGGTCTGCTGTTCGAGCGCCTCCTTGGTTTCGGCGTTGGCGCGCCGCAATGCCTGCTCGGCTGACTTTCTCTGGCTAATGTTCCTCACGGCGCCGACGAGGCGCGTTGCGCGGCCTTTGGCATCGCGCACTGCGGTGCCGCGATCGTGCACCCAGCGATACTCGCCGCGCGCGTCGCGTGCCCGCATCTCGTGTTCGAGAATCGCCGTGCGTCCCTGGAAGTGGTCGACGACCGCCTGGCGGTAGGCCGGCGCGTCCTCCGGGTGGATGTGCGCAACCCAGTCCGTGTTGCTGAGCGCGCCGGGAGAAAAACCCCAGAACTCGAGCGCGTTATCCGACAGGTACAGCTCACCGGTCACGACGTTCCAGTCGTAGACGCCCTCGGTGGCCGCCCGCGTCGCGAGCGCATAGCGTTCCTCACTTTCCTTGAGCGCATTCTCGATGCGTTTCAATTCGGTGATGTCGCCGGTGGAGCCGATGACCCGCACGGCGCGGCCGCGCCTATCGCGCACCGCAATGCCGTGCTGCCGCGCCCAGCGCCAGCTGCCATCGAGCGCCTGGAAGCGGTAGTCGCACTCAAAACGTTCCGTGCGCTGTTTCAAGTGATCCACGATCGCCGCGTCGTACGCGGGCAGGTCCTCTGGATGGATGCGCGCGCGCCAGTCCCCGGGCTTGCTGACCGCCTCGGGTGTCATCCCGGTCGCAGCTTGAACCCGCTCAGAGTAGAAGATCGTCCCCTTGGAGATGTTCCAGTCGTAGACGCCCTCGTTGATCGCTCGCATCGCGATCTCGTAGCGCTCCTCGCCTTCGCGCAGGCGCGCCTCCGCCGCGCGCAATGCCGCGGCGAGGCCGGTGGCGCCGGTCTTCTTGGTGAGCGCGGTCTTCTTCTTGACCGCGGTCTTTTTCCGGGCTGGGACTTTCTTCCGGACGACTGCCTTCTTCCGCACGACCGCCTTTTGCCTCGATTTCGGCTGCCCGCCCTTCTTCTTTGCCGGCTTCGCTACCACGCGTCCGTCTCATTCGCGGAGACTTTCTCGAACAGCCGCTTGATCTGCGGATCAGCCACCTTCAGCATTTCCGGGTTGGACTGATACGCGAGCAGGATGAAAGCCCGATTCGCCTCGATTTCCTCCAGAAGGCGCAGGTTCTCCTCAGGTGTCAATTCAACTCTGCTCATGTCATCCATCAGGGTGGCGAGGAGGTTGTACATGCTCATGGCCCCAGTGTACCCAGTCCGAACGCATGCAGGCCCCCTCCTTGAAAGTCGTCCAGCGCACACAGGGCGGCGATATTCTCCAACATTTGTACGTGGAGATTCAATATCGGCGAGGGTTTCAAGGCAGTTCATATAGTACAAAAAGAATAATTCCCGCTGTCCGGCCAGGTCCCGGCCGTTTTCCGGGTGGGCGCGCTGGTAGAATTGAGGCTTCCACAGAGGCCTTTTTCATCATGTTCCAGACCAACCTTCTAGCCCAAACCGACCCCGAACTCTGGAACGCGATCCGGCTGGAAAACCGCCGCCAGGAAGACCACGTCGAGCTGATCGCCTCCGAGAACTACGTGAGCCAGGCGGTGCTGATCGCGCAGGGAAGCCAGCTCACCAACAAGTACGCCGAAGGCTATCCGGGCAAGCGCTATTACGGCGGCTGCGAGTTCGTCGATATGGCCGAGACGATTGCCATCGAGCGCGCGAAGAAGCTCTTCGGCGCCGACTGGGCCAACGTGCAGCCGCATTCGGGCTCGCAGGCCAACCAGGCGGTGTATGTGTCGAACCTCAAGCCCGGCGACACGGTGCTCGGCATGTCGCTTGCGCACGGCGGGCACCTCACGCACGGGTCGCCGGTGAACCTGTCGGGCAAGCTCTACAACTTCGTGTCGTATGGCCTCAATGCCAAGGAAGAGATCGACTACGACGCGGCGGAGAAGACTGCGTTGGAGACGAAGCCGAAGATGATCGTGACCGGCGCGTCCGCGTATTCGCTCGCGATCGACTGGAAGCGCTTCCGTGCGATTGCCGACAAGGTGGGCGCATTGCTGATGGCCGATATCGCGCACTACGCGGGGATGATTGCCGTTGGTTTGTACCCATCCCCGATCGGCATCGCGGACTACGTGACGACCACGACGCACAAGACCCTGCGCGGCCCGCGCGGGGGCCTGGTGCTCGGCATGGGCGAGGCGACCGCCAAGTTGGTCAACTCGGCGATCTTCCCGGGCCTGCAGGGCGGACCGCTGATGCACGTGATCGCGGCCAAGGCGGTGGCCTTCGGCGAGGCGTTGCGGCCCGAATTCAAGACCTACCAGCAAGGCGTGCTCGACAACGCCAGCGCCATGGCGACTGCGCTCACCGCGCGCGGCGTTCGCATCGTCTCGGGTCGGACCGAATCGCACATGATGCTGCTCGACCTGCGCGCCAAGAAAATCACCGGCAAGGATGCCGAGGCCGCACTTGGCCGCGCCCACATCACGGTCAACAAGAACTCGATCCCCAACGACCCGGAAAAGCCCATGGTCACCTCGGGCATCCGGATCGGATCGCCGGCGATGACGACACGGGGCTTCGGTACCAACGAAGCGAAGATCCTCGCCGGACTGATCGCCGACGTGCTCGAAGGCCCCGCGGACGAAGCGAACCTCGCGCGCGTGCGCGCCCAGGTGACCGAGCTCTGCGCCGCGTACCCGGTCTACGGCTGAGCGGGACGGGGCACCGTGCGCTGTCCCTTCTGCAGCTCGGAGGACACCCAGGTCCTCGACACGCGGTCCAACCCGGACACCAACTCGATCCGCCGGCGGCGCAAGTGCGCCTCGTGCGACAAGCGCTTCACGACTTACGAAAAAGTCGAACTGCGCATGCCGCGCCTGGTGAAGAA
The DNA here is from genome assembly GCA_947482825.1 of Betaproteobacteria bacterium. GTDB lineage: Bacteria > Pseudomonadota > Gammaproteobacteria > Burkholderiales > SG8-39 > SZAS-79. Next base: position 139,281 of record CANKMT010000001.1, read on the forward strand.
GGACGGCAGCCGCACCGACTTCGAGCGCGACAAGCTCGCCGGCAGCATGATGGTCGCGCTTCGCAAGCGCCAGGTGTCCACCGACAAGGTCGATGCGGCGCTCGATCGCATCGAGGAAAAGCTGCGCGGCACCGGCGAGCGCGAGGTGCCCACGGCCAAGGTTGGCGAACTTGTCATGCGCGAGCTATCGAAACTCGACAAGGTCGCCTACATCCGCTTCGCTTCCGTGTATCGAAGTTTCGATACGCCGGACGATTTCCGCGAAGCCGTGCTCGAAGTGAAGAAACCACGGCGGAAGTAGCCTTGTTCAGCGACGCGGATCGCCGGCACATGGCGAGGGCGCTTGAACTCGCCGCCCTCGGCTTGTTCACCGCGACGCCCAATCCGCGTGTCGGATGCGTGCTGGTGCGCGATGGCGTGGTCGTCGGCGAAGGCTGGCACCGCAAGGCCGGCGAGCCGCACGCCGAAGCGAACGCGCTCGCCGCTGCGGGCGACAAGGCGCGAGGGGCCACAGCTTACGTCTCGTTGGAACCCTGCAAACATTTCGGCCGCACGCCGCCCTGTGTCGATGCCCTGATCAATGCGGACGTTTCGCGCGTCGTGGCCGCCATGCGCGACCCGAACCCCGAAGGCTCGGGCGGCGGCGCAAAGCTCGAAGCCGCCGGGATCCGATTCGAGAGCGGGCTGATGGAAGACGAGGCGCGCGAGCTCAACATCGGCTTTGTCTCGCGCATGACGCGCGCTCGGCCGTGGGTGCGCATGAAGATCGCCGCGAGCCTCGACGGGCGCACCGCGCTAGCTAACGGGAAGTCGCAGTGGATCACCGGGCCGGAAGCGCGCAAGGACGGCCACCGCTGGCGCGCGCGCGCCTGCGCCGTGCTCACGGGCATCGGTACGGTCACGGCGGACGATCCGCGGCTGAACGTACGCGAAGTGGAAACGACGAGGCAACCGTTGCGGGTGATCATCGACAGCCGGCTCGAGACTCCGTTGACGGCACGCATCCTCGACGGCGGCCCGGTGCTGGTGTTCTGCGCGCAGGACAAGGCCGCGGAGCGCGCCGCGCTGGAAGCCCGCGGCGCGGAAGTCGTCTTGCTGCCGAACGCGAGCGGCAAAGTCGAATTGCCGGACATGCTTGCGGCGCTTGCTTCGCGCGGCATCAATGAGCTGCACGTGGAGGCGGGGGTCAAGCTCAACGGTTCGCTGGTGCGCGAAGGCTGCGTCGACGAATTCCTCGTGTACCTTGCTCCCTCGCTTTTGGGCGACGCGGCACAGGGCATGGCGAGCCTCACGGCGATGGCTTCGCTCGATGAGCGGGTAAAGCTCGCGTTCCATTCGGTCGAGCGCGTCGGGCCGGACCTGCGGATCCTCGCCCGCGTACAGGAGGCTTAGGAATGTTTTCCGGAATCGTCCAGGCGGTCGGTGTCATCGAAAAAGTCGAAGCGCTCGAAGCCGGCGTGCGTCTCACCATCGAAACGAGCGCGCTGGGCCTGTCCGACGCGAAGGTCGGCGACTCGATCGCGATGAACGGAGCGTGCATGACGGTGACCTCGATCGCGGGCAACCGATTCACCGTGGACGTCTCGCGCGAATCGTTGAACGTGACGGCCGGCCTCGGAGCGCCGGGACCCGTCAATCTCGAAAAATCCATGGCGCTGGGAGACCGCATCGACGGGCACCTCGTCACCGGCCACGTGGACGGGATCGGCGAGGTCACCGCTTTCGAGCAGCTCGGCGAATCGTGGCGGCTCGAAGTGCGGGCGCCGAAGGACCTCGCACGCTATATCGCGAAGAAAGGTTCGATCACGGTGGATGGGGTGAGCCTGACGGTGAATCGCATCGAGGACCAGGCTGAGGGTACTGTGTTCGAAGTGAACCTGATCCGGCATACGCTCCAGGTCACCACGCTTTCGCGGCTGGCGAGGGGCGCGAAGGTCAATCTCGAGATCGACTTATTGGCGCGCTATGTGCAGCGATTGCTGGAGGCGCCCAAGTCCTAGGGGTCTTGCTTGTCCGGACTGGCGCTGTCCTTTGAAGCATGTGCCTGGGCCTGCGCTCTTGCGCGCGCAGCCGCATCCGACGCCTTCATCCCCTTCGAGCGGGCATAGGCAGTCCAGATTCCGCCGATGGCCACGAGCAGCGCGATGAAGAACCAGGTCACGATCAGCGATCGATCGACTGCAGATACAACCGTCGCGCGGCCTCTTCCTTTTTCACGTCGTCGATCTCGTGCATCACGCCTTGCAGGTCGACGGCTTTCTCGACCCGCTTGAAGCGCCCGGTGAGCGGCATGCCGGGCACCAGCTTGGCCGATTCGTACAGCGCCCAGATTTCCTTGCCATAGTCGGTCGCGCGCAATTCGGGCGCGAACTTGCCGAAGTAGGCGGTCAGGTTCTCGACGTCGCGCTCAAGCATCGCGCCGGCGCCGATGTTGCCCGCCGCGTCGACCGCCTGCGGCAGGTCGATGATGACCGGTCCCCGGCTGTCGACCAGCACGTTGTACTCGGAAAGGTCGCCGTGGACGATGCCGGCGCAAAGCATCTTCACGACCTCGCCGACCAGGAACCCGTGGAATTCGCGCGCCAGTTCCGGGGACAACTCCAGGTCGTTCAGGCGGGGCGCGGCATTGCCTTCGGCGTCGGTCACCAGGTCCATGATGAGGACCCCGTCGAGGAAGTTGTACGACCTTGGCACCCGCACGCCGGCCGCGGCAAGCCGCTGCAGCGCGCTCACTTCGGCGTTCTGCCAGGCCGCTTCGAGTTGCTCGCGGCCGTAGCGCGTGCCTTTTTCCATGGCGCGCGCGCGGCGGCTGTTCTTGACCCTGCGCCCCTCGGTGTACTGCACGGCCTTGCGGAAAGCGCGCTTCTCGGGCTCCTTGTAGACCTTCGCGCAGCGGATCTCGTGGCCGCAACGGACCACGTAGACCGTGGCTTCCTTGCCGCTCATGAGTTGGCGCATTACCTCGTCGACGAGGCCTTCCTCGACCAGCGGGAGCAGTCTCTTGGGGGTCTTGATGGGAGCCTTGTGCGTCCGGGACCGGCCGGCGGCCGTTCCCGAATTGTCAGAGAACTTCAGAGCCGCCATTTTACGGCAATCCCCCGCCCATCCGGCGTGGCAGAATGCCGGGCCACGGGGAGGGGCGGCCAGTGACGGAACGGGTGGGGAAATACGAAATCAGGAAAACGCTCGGCGAAGGCGCCTCGGCGACCGTCTATCTTGCGACCGACACCTTTTCCGGCTCGGAGGTGGCGCTCAAGGTGCTCAATCCGGCGATCTTCAAGGACGCCGAGTTCGGCGCGGTGCTGCGCGAGCAGTTCCTCAACGAAGCTTCGCTCGCGGGAAAGCTCAACCATCCGCACATCGTGGCGATCCTCGATGCGGTCGTGACCGACGAGGCCGGCTACATCGCGATGGAGTACGTGTCGGGCAGCAACCTGTCGGTTTACGCCGACCCGAAAAACCTGCTTTCGATCGGCGACGCGATCGAAGTGGGCTTCAAGTGCTGCGGGGCATTGGACTACGCGTACCGCGAGGGCGTCATCCACCGCGACATCAAGCCGGCCAACATCATGATGGCCGGCGGCACCGACGTGAAAGTGACCGACTTCGGCGCGGCCCTTCTTCGCAGCAGCAAGGTCAACGACACCGTAAGCATCGGTACGCCGGCCTACATGTCGCCCGAGCAGCTCAACGGGCAGGCGCTCGACCACAAGACCGACATGTACTGCGTGGGCGTGATGCTTTACGAACTGCTGACCGGCCAGCGGCCCTTCGTTGCCAAGACCATGCCGGCGCTCATCCGCAAGGTGATGACCGAAGCGCCGTTGCCGCCGAGCAAGCTGCGCAGCGGGCTTCCGGCCGGCATCGATGCTCTCGTCCTGAAGGCGCTGGAAAAGAATCCCGCCGACCGGTACGCGAGCTGGGCCGACTTCGCGCTGGAGATCGCGAGCATCGGCAAGCTAAGCGTCTACGTACACAGCATCCCGGATCTCGAGAAATACGCGGCCCTGCGCGCCGTGGGCATGCTCGCCAACCTCGCCGACGGCGAGATCTGGGAACTGGTCAAGGTCGCGCGCTGGTCGCGAGTGCCGGCGCACACCGTGCTCCTCAAGGAAGACACCTCGGGGGATTCGCTGCTGTTCCTCGCCAAGGGCCAGCTCAAGGTCACCAAGGGCGGCCAGTTGCTCAACGTGATCGGCAACGGCGAATGGTTCGGCGAGATGTCCTATATCGCCGGTGGCGAGATGCCGCGCCAGGCCACGATCGAATCGATGACCGACGCGACGGTGGCCGAGTTCTCGGTGGCCGAGATCGAGAAGACCAGCATGGGCTGCCGCCACCACCTGCTGCGCGCCTTGCTGCGCAACGTCGTCGACAGGCTGGCGCTGTCCAACGTGCGCCTGGCCTAGCCCGCGCGCTGACGGCGGGGCGGGCCCCAAACCGATGAGCGGGCTGCCCGCCGAGCTTAAGGCGTTCTACGAAGCGGTCTACTACCTTGTGTTCAACCTGGCCAGGGCAGTGCTGGCTTTCATGCAGCGCGACTCGTACTTGTATTGGCCTTTCATCGTTTCGACGCTGGTGATCATGGTGTTCGCGGCGCGCTGGACGGTGCTGCGCGCGCCGCAGGGGTTGACCTGGCGCCAGCAATTCCGAGCGTATTTCGCGAAGGGTATCTGGTGGCATCCATCGGCGCGCGCCGACTATCGCCTGTATTTCGTCAACGCACTGGTGTTGCCGGCCTTCTTCGGCTGGGTGCTGTTCGGCGATGCGCAGGTGGCCGGCTTCATGGACGCCATGCTCGGCCGGTCACCGACTGTTGCAGGAGGATCCGAAGCGGGCATCGGCGTGCGGCTCGCCTACACGGTCCTGTTTTTCATCGCCTATGATCTCGGGCGCTTCGCGGCGCATTGCCTGCTGCACGACGTGCCCGCCCTGTGGGAGTTCCACAAGGTGCATCATTCGGCCGAAGTCCTGACGCCGTTCACCGCCTATCGCGCGCATCCGGTCGATCTCCTCGTCATGGCGTGGGTGCCCGCCGTCCTCACGGGCCTTTTGACCTGGTTGTTCAACCTGGTCTCGCCCGGACTGATCGGCGCCTACACGTTTCTCGGGATGCACGTGTTCCTCTGGGCCGTGAACCTCATCGACAACCTGCGCCACTCGAACGTGTGGATCACCTACGGGCCGCACGTGGGCAAGTGGATCGTGAGCCCGGCCCATCACCAGCTTCACCACAGCTACGAGCCGCGCCACGCGATGAACGGGCACGGCGGCTGCAACCGCGGGTTCTCGCTCGCGGTCTGGGATCGCTGGTACGGCACTTTGTGCTTGCCGGAGCGCGAGCCCGAGAAATTCCGCGTGGGCCTGGGCGACGGCACCGACAGCGGCTGGCACAGCGTCCTGCACATGTACGCCTGGCCCTTCAAAGGGGGCTTTCGCAGCCTGCGCGACGCTTTCAGCCGCCGGACCTGATGCGTTGCCGGATCTGCGCGACCGCGGCCTCGACCTTGATGTCGATGAAGGCGCGGCCGAATTCCGCCGAAGACTGGCGCGGGTCGCCGTCCACACCGTTGGCGGCGTTGCCCGCCTGCATGCGGTCGCGGCGCACCCATTGGCCCGCGGGGTCGATGGCCATGAGTTCCGACGTATCCGGGAGCCCGGCATGCGCCCCCACCGGCAATCCGCGCGCTTGCAAAAAAGCGGCCACGCGCTGCTCGGTGGCGAAGTACACATCGGGAATGTAGTGGACACGGGTACCCGTCGAACGCCACTGTGCATCGAGCACGGAGGCCAGCACTTCGAGCGCCTTCTGCCCGCCGCCGTGGTCGCCCATCAGCACGATATCCGTGAACCCCGCGGCGCGCGCGCTTGCGGCGACGTCGCGTGCAACGGCGGCAAAGGTTTCGTCGGTCACCGTAACGCTGCCCGCAAAGCGCATGTGTCCCGACTTGTCTGCCGCATTGCCGGCCGGCGCGAAGGGCATCACCGGATAGACGAGCGCGTTGCCGAGCGCCGAGGCGATGCGCCCGGCCACATGGCGGGCCACGAAGTTGTGCTTGCCCAGGGCCATGTGCGGGCCGTTCTGCTCGGTGCTGCCGGCGTAGTAGATTGCAGTTGTCGCGCCGCCGCCGATCGCGTCGCGAACTTCCGGCCACGTGAGATCCTCGATGAACACCGAGGGCGGCGCCGCGCCGGCCTCCATCGCGAATGACAGGCACGCAGTGAACAGGACAGTGGACAGGACGACGCGCAAGGGGCGGTTCCGCATGGGACGATTCCTTTTCGGCAGGCGGCTATTTTCGCCGCAAACGCGCGGCGCGCTGCCGCTGCTTTTTGCCGCCCTGTCCGCGCTCGCCCAAGCGCCGCAACCGGCGCCGGCGCAATCGCCCGAGGCTCCAGCCGTCCAGGGACCCGCACCCTCCGCAGAGCAGGCGCCGCGTCCGCTTCCGCCGCGCCTGCGGGTCATCGAACTCAAGGGGATGATCACGGAAAAGGCCGTGCCGGGCGTGCGCAGGGCTCTCGAGGGGGTCGATCCAGGGCGGTTTCCCGCGAGTGCGATCGTGCTGCTCGACAGCCCCGGCGGCGACGGGCTCGCCGCCATCGAGATCGGCCGCATCGTGCGCGCAGCCAAGGCCCATGTCTTCGTGCGCGGCAGGTGCGCGAGCGGCTGCGTGTACGTGCTTGCGGGCGGCGTGGTGCGCGGCGTAGGGCGCGACAAGGCGATCGGCATTCATCGCGCGCGCCTCACCACGTTCGTCAAGGGCATCGGCGTGGTCGACCTGAACGCCGCCTCCAACACGAATGCGGCTGCGGCGCTCGAGATCGGCAACCGGCGCTCGCGCGAATACTTCAGCGACATGGGCCTGCCCGATGCGTTCTACGCCGCGATGGCGGCGACGCCGGCTGAAGGCATGCGCTACCTCGATCTCGACGAGCTTGCCGCGCTGGGTCTCGTTGGCTTCGACGCGGACTACCTCGCCTCGAGAGGCCCGAGCGCCGCGAAGATTTACCGCATCTCCGAGCAGGAGTATGTCCGGCGCACGCTGGCGATGCCGGCAAAGTGCCTGGCCGATCCAGCCTCCACGCCGCACGAGGTCGTGCGCTGCTACCGGCAGGTGCTGCGAACCGGGGAGTGACCTGGCCCGGCGCGCGGGTCTGGACCAAGGTAATGTTTTTGATCTGATTCAAGTCTTGCGGACGTTGCTTCTACCTCCGAATAGTTGACAAGGCGGCTACGAAAACTTGGTTCGTAGTCAGGCGCTTTATCCAAGTCCAAGTAAGCGATTCACGCCCATACGCGTTTAGTTGTGATTGGCACATTGCCCGGTGTCAGCAGCGGGTTGGCCTGTACATAACCAAACATTACCTATAATATAACCATGCCCTACGCATTGCTCATCCGACGGCAGGCACGGAAGAAGCTCCAAAGCCTTCCCCGGGGTGAGCGAGCGAGAGTGGCCGAGAAGATCAACCAACTCGGCCAGAATCCGGACGATCCGCTGCTTGATATCAAGCCGCTCTCCGGGTTGTCGCTCTACCGCCTGCCTGTCGGCGCCTGGCGAGTCATTTTCGGCCGGCAGGATGAAGTCAGAGTCATTGCAATCGAAAAGATCAAACCCCGCGGAGACGCCTACAAATGAACGCCCCACTGAATCTCCAAATCATCAAGTCTCTGTCCGGAAAACCCGAGTTCGTCTTGATTCCGATCGCGGTGTACAACGCGCTGCGCGAAAGAATCGAGGTCGAACTCGCAGGACTCGAGGCGGCTGCGGAAAAGGGTGCCGATTACGTGCCCTTCACGCTGGAAGACTATGTGGACAATCCTATAGCGCTGGCACGCATGAAAGCCAACATGACACAGCAGGAATTGGCGCAACGCCTGGGCGTCACTCAGGCCTACATAAGCAAAGTCGAGCGCCAAGCGAAGGTCACGCCGAAACTGTTGGCGAAATTGAACGGCGCAATCGGAAGGAAACAGGGATTGCGCAAAGCCAAATGAAGTGGTCTGTCGAGTGATTTGCCAAAAACGGATGGCTTCCGTAAGCCAGTGGAGTTAGCTCCGGGCCGTATGCGATCCGGCGCCTGGGGACTCCTGGTCGCCCTGGCCGTGATCTTTGCAGGATTGCTCGGCCGCGCCGCAATCGACAAAATCCTCGCATTGCGCGCCGGCCCCGAATCGGTCGCGCTCTGCTACAAACAACAGCAGCGGGTGGAAGAGGCCTGGCGGACGGACGATGAAGAGCGGTTTGAAGATGCGGCCGGTGTTCCACTGGGCGCCTCACCGCATTCATGCACACATCGCCATCA
>CANKMT010000002.1 GCA_947482825.1 Betaproteobacteria bacterium
TCAAGGAAACAACGGTTCCGCAACGGGCCTGAGGATCCCGCACGGCCCACGCTCGCGTGCCGGGGGTCAGCGTGCGTCGAAGTGAGGCTATTCGGGTCGATTCAGGGGACGAATCGTCATCGAGAGCGGGGAAACTTCGCCACTGACCGCGTGATTGAACGCTTCTCGGCACGGCGATACCCTCGCGCATCAGGGAAAAGGTGGTTTGAAATTCCTCGAACTTTCTCAAGAGGAGTTCTGCCGTCTCTACGGATTTCCGCTTGCCACGCTCAAGAACTGGGAACAAGGGCGACGCAAACCGGATCTGGCGGCACGGTTGCTTCTCGGGCTCATCGGCACCAAACCCGAGGTAGTCGCGGAAGAAATGAGGAAGATGCGCAAGGCCGGCTAGTTCACTCTCTCAATAGACTTCGCAGAACCCCCGCGCGACGGGGGTTCTTTGCTTTTGGACGGTCCTACCGAGGCAACAGCATTAAGCCGCCATCGCGCTCGCAGCGCGCAGGCTTTCCCTGCAATCGCGCACGATGCGTTCCAGCAGTTCCGCGCAGGTCGGGAGGTCGTCGATCAGGCCGACCACCATGCCGGCGCTCACGATGCCGCCGTCCACGTCGCCAGTGCGGATCGCAACCTTGCCGCGCGCGCCGGCCACAAGGTGGCGGACCTCCTCGAATTTGGCGCCTTTCTTTTCCATCGCGACGACTTCATCCGACACCGCATTCTTCAGCACCCGCGAGGTGTTGTGCATCGTGCGGAAGATGAGGTTGGTGTCGCGCTCGGTCGCCTTGAGGAGCGCCGCCTTCACGTCCGGGTGGATCGGCGCCTCCTGGGTGCACATGAAGCGCGTGCCCATGTTGATGCCTTGCGCACCAAGCGCGAGCGCGGCCGCCATCGCGCGGCCGTCGCTGATGCCGCCCGAGGCGACCACCGGGATCCTGACCGCATTCACCGCGGCGGGGATCAGGATCAGGTTGGGGATGTCGTCCTCGCCAGGGTGCCCCGCGCACTCGAAGCCGTCGATGCTGATCATATCGACGCCGTGGCGCTCGGCCGAGATCGCATGGCGCACCGAGGTGCATTTGTGCACGATCGTAATGCCGTGCTCCTTGAACTTGGCGACGAAATCGCGCGGGTTGTTGCCGGCCGTTTCGACAATCTTGATGCCGCTGCCGAAGATCGCCTGCATGTACTCAGCATAGGGCGGCGGGTTGATCGACGGCAGGATCGTGAGGTTTACGCCGAACGGCTTGTCGGTCATCGTGCGGCAGCGCGCGATCTCCTTGCGAAGATCGTCCGGCGTCGGCTGCGTGAGCGCGGTGAGGATGCCCAGCCCGCCCGCGTTGGACACCGCGGAGGCCAACTCGGCGGTGCCCACCCACTGCATGCCGCCCTGGATGATCGGGTAGCGGATGCCGAGCATCTCGGTGACTTTGGTTTTCATTCGGGTTTCCTCGGGTTTTGGTGGCGCGCGGGATTCTGGATCCCGCCGCGGGGCGCGTCAACGGCTGCGGCAAACCAGTCTTATATTTTCCTGTTTTGAAAATTCAACTGGCATGAAAGCCGCGTGTTTATTGAATCTATGCAATTCAAAGTCTTACTTTTCTGGCCAGCTCCCCCTGCGGCAGCCGGAGGCCGCCGCCGGCTTCGCGGAACACGATCCTGACCCGCGCCCCGATTCGAACCTCGGCCGGGTAGCACCCGAGGATATTGACAATCATGCGGAACCCCTCGTCCACGTCGACCAATGCGATCACGTAGGGCACGTCGGCCTTGAAAGCCGCCGTTGGCGCCCGGTACACGGTGGTATGGCTGTAGACCGTCGCGCTGCCGGCCGAGCGCAGCCACTGCATCTGCGTGCCCTGGCAGGCGATGCAATGCTGCCTCGGATAAAACTGGACGTGACGACAGGCGGCGCACACCTGGTACAGGAGTTCGTCACGCGCGCAGGCTTCCCAGAACTTGCGCGTCTCGGCGGTCGGCTTGGGCAGCGGCTTGTCCATGTCAGCCGCGCCCGAGCACGAGGGAGCAATGCGCCGAGAGCACGCCGCCGTCGCCGTGCACGAAAGCGAGTTCGGGATCGCGCACCTGGCGCGGACCGGCTTCGCCACGCAACTGGCGCACCGCCTCGACGGCGTGGAACATGCCGCCGGCCGCACCGGAATGCCCGTAAGAGAGCAGCCCGCCGTGCGTATTGCACGGCAGCGCGCCGCCCAACCCCAGCGCCCCGCCGAGGGCGGCAGGGCCGGCCTCGCCCCGGCCAAAGAAACCGATCGATTCGAGCTCTACCAGCAGCGTGATCGTGAACGAATCGTAGATCTCGGCCACGTCGATGTCGGCCGGCTTCACCCCCGCCTGCTCGAAGGCCCTTCGCGAAGACTGCTTGCAGCCGAAATCGGTCAGCGAGGGCGCCGCCACGATGTGCTCGTGCGTATGGCCTTGACCCGCCCCGAGGATCGCCACCGAATGCCGGGAGGTGTCGCGCGCGCCCTCCCGCGAACTCACCACCATGGCGGCCGCGCCATCGGAGATCAGGCAGCAATCGAGCAGGCGCAACGGCGAGCAAATCTCCCTCGAAGCCATGACCTCTTCGATGGTTAGCAATTCGCGCTTGTGCGCATTGGGATGGCGCGAGGCGTGCCTGCGGTGCTCGACCGATATTGCCGCGAGCTGCTCGAGCGTCGTTCCGTGCTCATGCATGTAGCGCCTCGCCACCAGTGCATACGAAGCCGGGATGCTGATGCCGTAGGGCCGCTCGAACTGCGCATGCCCGAACTCGGACAACGCCGCCACTGCACCGTCGCGCGACATCCCCGTGAGCCGGTTGTCGCCGGTCACCAGCAACACATGGCGGCACTGGCCGCTCGAAACCAGCGCCGCGGCCTGCATGAGCATGATGCAGGCGCTCGCCCCGCCGGCGATCGTCGCCGCGCAGAAGCCCGGATGGATGCCGAAGTACTCGCAGAACGCGGAAGCGAGCATCGGGTGCGGCTCGGCCAGCGAATACGCGCACAGCACACCGTCGATGTCGGCCGGCGCCAGACCCGCATCGGCCAGCGCGCCCTGCGCGGCTTCGACGTGCAGGCTCATGCAGCTGGAACCGGGCAGCTCGCCGACCGCGGTGTCGTGCACGCCGGTGATCCTCGCGTTCATCGTCATGAGTTCACGATACTGAATCGTTGGCAGATCAATTCGGCGCCCCCGTCGAGTTCGAGGGTGGCGGCGCCTTGTTGAACGCCCACTCGGCAACCAGCAGGTTCGGCACCCAGCACAGCCACGCGATGACCGGGTAGGCCGTCTCGAACGGGATTCCTGAAGCGACCGACGCAGGCAGCCAGAGTCTGAGCGTAACGGCGCCGAATGCCAGCGAAAAATTGCGCACCATCCAGCGGCGATGCGAAGCAACGACTCGTGCGCGAATGGCGAGGTACGCGTGCAAGCCCGTATACAGCCAGCCGAGCGAAAGGAAAGCGAGCGCGACAAAACCGGTGAGGCGCATGACGCTTTACGTCCCGGCCTGCGCCAGCCGCCGGGACCTCAGATCTTCCTGACAGGCTGGCCCGCCCCGATCCAGCCTTCGATCCCAGCCGCGTGCTTGCGTAAGTCGATTGCCTTGGTCATGGCTCGGTCCTTTGCATCAGGTCGGATGCCTGAATTCTACCGGGCGGCGAACCGTGGGCATAATGGCCGCCGGATCGACAAGGAGGAGTCTCATGCCGAAGTTGTGCGAAGGAAGGGTAGCGATCGTCACCGGCGCGGGCCGGGGCATTGGCCGAGAACACGCGCTGCTGCTGGCGGCGCACGGCGCCCGCGTTGTGGTGAACGACCTCGGCGCCGGCGTGGACGGCACCGGCCGCGACGATTCTTTCGCCGCGAAGACGGTGGCCGACATCCGCGCAGCGGGGGGAGAGGCGATCGTGAACGGCGACGATGTAAGCAGCTGGTCGGGCGCAAAACACATGATCGACGCGGCGCTCGCCACTTGGGGCAAGCTCGACGTGCTGATCAACAACGCCGGCATCCTGCGCGACCGCATGCTCGTCAACATGACCGAAGAGGAGTGGGATTCGGTGATTCAGGTACACCTCAAGGGCACGTTCGCGCCCTCTCGGCATGCCGCCGCGCACTGGCGCGAAGTCCACAAAGTCACCGGCGCGCCGACCAAGGGCCGCATCATCAACACGACCTCGACCTCGGGCATCTACGGCAATGTCGGGCAGAGCAACTACGGTGCGGCCAAGGCGGGAATCGCCGCGTTCTCGATCATCATCGCGCGCGAGTTGAAGAAGTTCGGCGTCACGGTGAACGTAATCTCGCCCTCCGCGGTTACACGAATGACCGAAGGCCTGCGCGTGCTCACCGAGGAGCAGAAGGCGACACGTGATCCAAAGTGGGTGTCCCCGACCGTGGTCTATCTCGCCAGCGAAGCCGCTCAGGACATCACCGGCCGCGTGATCCAGGCCGGTATCGGGCGCATCGCAATCTGCGAAGGATGGCGGCGCGGCGCCGAGGAAGCGCAGGTGGACGATCCCGAAGAAGCCGGCCGCCTGATCCGCAGGATGCTGCCCAAGGTCCGCCGCAACGCAGGCATGGACGGAATGGAGCTCGACTGATCATGGCAATGAACTACGAACACCTGATGCAACTGAAGAGCGAAGGCCAGCGCTTCAGCTATACCGACCGCGAGACGATGCTGTATGCCATCGGTATCGGCCTCGGCCGCGACCCGCTCGACGAGAATGAATTGCCCTTCGTTTTCGAACGCGAGGCCTTGAAGACCGTGCCCACCCTGGCCACGGTGCTCACGCGCATGAGCGTGCTCAAGGACTCCGGCTTCGACTACAGCAAGGTCGTCCACGGCGAGCAGCGGCTCTCGCTGCACCGGCCCCTTCCGCCGCAAGGCGAATTGGTCGCCTCCTCGCGCGTGACCGAGGCCTACGACAAGGGGCCGGGCAAGGGCGCGGTGATCTATACCGAAACCAAAGTGGACTCGGCCGGCGATGGAAAGCCGATGTTCACGCTCGTCTCCACGACGTTCGCGCGCGGCGACGGCGGCTTCGGCGGCCCGGCCGGCTCCGGGCCCGCGCCGCATGTTCTGCCAGACCGCAGGCCCGACGGCAGCGTTACGCTCGAAACGCGCAAGGACCAGGCCCTGCTCTACCGCCTGAACGGCGACCGCAACCCGCTGCATGCCGATCCGGCCCTCGCCAAGCGCGTCGGGTTCCCTGCACCGATCCTGCACGGCCTTTGCACCTACGGCACCGCCTGCCGCGCCCTGCTCGCCGAGGTCGCGAAGTACGACCACACCCGCATCACCGGGTTCGACGTGAGGTTTTCCTCGCCGGTGTACCCGGGCGAATCGATTGCCACCGACTACTGGGTCGACGAGACCGTGGTCTCCTTCCGGTGCCGGATCCCGGAGCGCGGCGACGCGGTGGTGATCAACAACGGCCGCTGCCAACTCGCGTCCTGAAGGAAGCGGCGCCATCGCCTTCACGCACGACTTCCGCCTCGTCAGCCATCGGGTCCGCGTGTACAGCGGCAGGCAGGCTCTGAATCACCTGCCCGCCGAAATCCGCCGGCAGGGCGCGAAGCGCGCTTTCATCCTCAGCGGCCGCACCGTCTCGCGCAGCACGCCGCTCATCGCGCGAGTGCGCGAGTTGCTCGGCGAATCGTTCGCCGGCCTGTACGACGAAATCGGCAAGGACACTCCTTCGGCCGACGTGATCGCCGCAAGCGACAAGGCGCGCGAAGCCGGGGCCGACCTTCTGATCGCCGTCGGCGCCGGCAGCGTGATCCAGGGCGCGCGCATCGTCGCAATCCTGCTCGCGGAGAAAATGCCGATCGAGGAACTGATCACCCGGTACCCGCCGGGCAAACCCGCGGTCAGCCCGAAACTCCTGGCGTCGAAACTGCCGATCATCAACATCCTGACCGCGGGCACGTCGGCGCAGAATCGCGCCGGCTCGCCGATGAAGGCCGAAGGACGCGACGGGCGCATGGAATTCTTCGACCCGAAGACGCGCCCGGTGGCGATCTTCTGGGACCACGACGCCCTGCTGACTGCCCCGGTCTCGATGACTTGTGCCAGCGGCGCGGCGATCTACTGGCGCGCGGTGATGAACATGGGCTACACGCGCGCAACGCCGCTCGCGGACGCCAACCGCAGGCAGGTGTTCGAGACGGCGCGGAACGCGCTGCCCCGGCTGCAGGATCCGCACGATGCGGCCGCGCGCACGGACCTGTGCATCGCGAGTTTCCTGCAGAACCGCGAGGTGGACGACGGCGCCGAGCCGGTGCGCCACTGGGTGAGCCGCGTCGTGTATGCGTTCGCCACCGGCCTGTTCAATCTGCACGGCGAAGTCTCGCAGGGCGCGGCGCATTGCGCGTTCACGCCTGCCGTGATGCGCCGGCTCGGTTTGCGCAACCCGATGGAGATGGGTGCGCTCGCAAGCGCGTTGGGCATCTGGAAAGACGGCGACCCGGTCGAGGAAGCGCCTGATCGGGCGGCCTCCGAACTGGAGCGGGTCTTCGCTTCCATCGGAATGCCGGCAAACCTTTCACAGCTCGGTATCCCGAAGACCTCCGCTACGAAGATCCTCGCGAATGCGCTGCGCAATTTCAACGCCGATCCGGCACAGGAATTCGCAAAGGAAGAGCCGCTGCTGCGCGAGGTGCTTGAAGCGGCCTGGTAGGGCGCCGCCGTTTCAAGGATTCCTCAAAAGACCACCGCGTGGTCCCGTCGTTGTTCATCGCGTCGCTCCTCGATTGACGGCCAGTTCGCTACTCGCGCCCCGCGCCTTGCAGCCAGAGCACCCCGAGCCCGCCGACCAACAGCGCCAGGAATCCCAGGATCACCACCAGAGCCGCATTGCACAGCAACGTCAGGCGCGCGTCGCCGAGCCTCGCGTATTCGCGCCGCAGCAGGAACCGCAGCAGGCGTTGGTTGTTGGCGTGCGCCACGAGCAGGTTGCCTTCGCGCTCGTGAGGCACCAGGCTGCGGTGGACTTCGCGATGATGGCTCTTGAGGCGTAGTTCGAGCGCGATGCGCAGTGCGGCCACCGCGAGCAGGACCGCGAACAGGGCAACGGAGGTCACCTGCATGCCCGGCCTCCTTGGCGTCGATCGCCCGCACCGGCCGCCGTTGCCTCAGGCAGCACTCGCGGTCCCTGGCGAAGCGAGGGTCGTCGGGTCGCCCAGCGACGCGACATAGGCTTCCGGGTCCTGCGCTGGTACCGACTTCTTCATTGGCCTCCGGCTAGCGCCGCTCACAGCAATGCGGAAACCATGCCAATCAATTGCCAAAGCACGATCGCGACAACGATCCCGCTTGCAACCTGCCATCATGTCATCGATCGGGCAAAACTCGTGGCAACCGGCCGTTGGTCGAGAACCAGTCGCTCCTCCTTCGTCGCCTCGTCGTACGTTTTGGCAAGAGCTCGCGATTTGCGCGTAACAAGAACTGCCACGATCCCTGCGCCAACGGCCACTATTGCCACCACGATGGAAAGGACGTTCTCGTCCATGGACTGCCTACCGGTTGATATTTTTCCGGAACCGGAAATCCGATTGTCATTAGAGCCGCACGGATATTAGGTCCGACAGAATAAATGTTTAACTTTATTGCCCACCCTGCCGCGCCACCAGGTGCACCGGCAACGAGCTCGGCGTCATCGTGAAAGTGAAGAGCTCCCGCACTTCTGCCGGGTTCTTGTCGAGTCCCACGCGAAAGTTCTTCGCCACCATCGACACCGCCATCTTGATCTCGGCCATCGCGAGGTAACGACCCGGGCAGAAGCGCGGGCCGCCGCCGAAAGGAAACAGCTTCCTCGCCGGGTCGTCGTTTACCGGAGGCTTCGCACCCAGCCAGCGCTCGGGCCGGAACTCACCCGGCTCCGGAAAATCCGCCGGGTTCATGCCCGCAAGGCGAAGCATGACGATGATCGGCGTGCGCGGCGGCACCAGCACCCCGCCAACGACCTGCTCCTTGTTGGTTTCGAGCCCGAGGAAAGGCGCCACCGGTTTGATGCGCATTGCCTCGTTGACCGCAGCGTCGAGGTAAGTGAAGCGCTCCAGGGACGCGAACTCGTTCAGCACCGGGTTCGCGCCGAGGATCGCGTCGGATTCCTCCGCCAGCTTGCCGGCGACGCTCGGGTTGCGCGCGAGGAAGTCGAGCAGCCACGCGATCGTGTTGGACGTGGTGTCCTCGCCTGCGAAGACCATGGTGATCGCGTTGCCGATCACGTGCGTATCGGTGAAGCCGGAATCCGCCTCGTCCCGCGCGGCCACGAAGGCCTCGAGCAGGTTTGTCGGCTTGGCGCGCAGCGCCGGGTTCGCCTCCATGCGTGCGCGCACCTGTGCGACGAACTCTGTGGCCGCTTCCTTGATGCGGGCCGAGGCGGCATCGGCTTCGCGGTCGGCCGGCAGCTTGAAGTAGCGCCAGTACGAGATCGGCGCGGTGAGCCTGCGCGCGACGCGGTTGAAGATGGTCTCGATATCGCGCTGGAGCGGATTGGCGTCGTGTTCCAGCGTATTGATGTCCTGCCCCATCGCGAGCCAGATCGTCACGTCGAGCGTCCACGCCTTGAGGTCGCGCAGCACGTTGACCTTGCGCCCGGCCGCGGAAGCCGCCTGCCAGCGCGTGAGCAGCCGCTCGGTGAGCAGCTTCAGCGTGGGGAAGAAGTTGCGGATCACCTCGGGCGTGAGAGCGCGCATGACGAGCTTGCGCTGCCGCCGCCACTCGTCGCCCTCGGCGCTGAAGACACCGGTCGTCCCGAGTTCCTTCAGCACACGCTCGGAGCGCACGGTGCGGCGGAAGGCGTCCGGGCGGTCGCGCAGCATCGTCCCGATGAGCGTGGGGTCCGAAACCACCATCAGCTTCCTCGGCCCGCCCTGGAACCGGTACATCGAACCGAATTGCCTCGCCCAGTTCTCCAACGTGACGTGGAACTGCAGCGAGTCGATCTGCAGCGCGTTGCCGAACCAGGGAATGCCCCTGGGTGCCGGCAGGTCGTCGAAGGACCGGGTGGCCGTGGTTTCGGGAAGCATTGCGCCCATCGTTTCTCCTGGTGGACCTAATCGACCGCGGTCAGGCCCAGCGCTTCAGCATCGCGATCATCTTCGCGGTGCGCTCGCCGTAGGGTGGATTGAACATCGAAACGCCGTTGAAGCGCGACTGCCGGAACACCGGTTTCATCTTCGAAAACGTGAGGAACCCCTCGTAGCCATGGTACTGCCCCATCCCGCTGGGGCCCACGCCGCCGAAGGGCAACGACTCCTGCGCAATATGCAACAGCGTGTCGTTGATCGTGACCCCGCCGGCGGTCGTGCGCGCGAGCACGCTGTCGATTCGCGCGTTGTCGTTGTCGAACAGGTACAGCGCGAGCGGCCGGGGCCGGGCGTTCACGTACTCGATGGCGACGTCGATGCCTTCATAGGGCACGATCGGCAGCAGCGGACCGAAGATCTCTTCCTGCATCACGCGCATGCCGTCCGCCACGCGGGTCAGCGCGATCGGCGGAATGCGCCGTGCGGCCGCGTTCGGCAGCTCGCCGTTGGCCGCGAGGCTCTGCGCGACGGCGCCCTGCCCGGTTGCGTCATCGAGATAGCCGGTGATTCGCTGATAGTGGCGCTCCGACACGATGCTCGAATAGTCGGGCGTCCTGAGAATGTCGGGATACATCTTTCGCACACACGTCCGGGCCGCCGCGATAAAGGCATCCTCGGTGCCCCGAGGTACCAGCACGTAGTCCGGCGCGATGCAGGTCTGGCCCGCATTGAGGCACTTGCCGAGCAGGATCCTGCGTGCCGCGTGCTTCATCGGGTAGCCGGGTGCGACGATGGCCGGCGACTTGCCGCCGAGTTCGAGCGTGACCGGGGTGAGGTTCTCGGCGGCGGCACGCATGACGTGGCGTCCGACCGCAGTCGAGCCGGTGAACAGCAGGTGGTCGAACGGCAGGCGGGAGAATTCGGCGGCGATCGCGGCATCGCCGTTGACGACCGCCACCTCCTCGGCGGCGAAGGCCTTGCCGCACAAGCCCTCGAACAGGGCGCCGAACGCGGGCGTGAACTCCGAGAGCTTCAACATCGCCCGGTTGCCGGCCGTCAGCGCGGCGGCAAGCGGCCCGATCGCAAGGTACAGCGGGTAGTTCCAGGGCACGATGATGCCGGCCACGCCGAGCGGCTGCGGAATCACGCGCGAGCGGCCCGGCAGGAACCACTTGCCGGTCGGGCGGCGCTGGCCGCGCATCCATTTCTCGCCGTGCGCAAGGCAATGAACGATGCCCGACAGGCTGGGGAACACTTCGAGGAGATCGGTCTCGTGCGCCGAGCGATGGCCGAAGTCCCGGTTGATCGCTTCGGCGAAGCAGCCGGCGTTCTCGTCCACGAGTCGCCTGAGGCGTTGCAGGCGGTCGGCCCGCAGCGTCCAGGGAACCTCGGGCGCAGCGAGATGCGCGCTCCTCTGGGATTCGAATGTCAATCGCAAGGGGTGGGGTTTCGCATCCATGGCAGTCCCTCTCAGGCCGCGGCCCGGATCAGGTCGGCCGCCTTCTCGCCGATCATGATTGCGGGCGCGTTGGTGTTGCCGCCGATCAGCGTCGGCATGACCGAGCAGTCTACGACACGCAGGGCCTCGACGCCGCGCACGCGCAACTGCGGGTCGAGCACCGACTGTGCATCCGACCCCATGCGGCAGGTGCCCACCGGGTGGTAAATGGTGTCGGCGCGCTCGCGGATCGCGGCTTCGATCTCGACGTCCGTCTTCACGCCGGCAGTGTAGAGCTCCCTCGCATTGAACTGCGCGAAGGCAGGCGCATCGAGGATGCGGCGCACGAGCTTGAAGCCACGCTTCATGCCTTCCATGTCTTCCGCGGCCGAGAGGAACTTCGGGTCGATCACCGGCGGTGAGCGCATGTCCGGCCCCGAAACCCGCACGGTGCCGCGGCTCTTCGGGCGCAGCACGCAGGAGTGCAGCGAAAGGCCGTGGCCCAGGTGCCGCGAGCGGCCGTGGTTGTCGACCATGCCGATTACGAAGTGCAGTTGCAGGTCGGCGCGCGCGAGGCCCGGCTCGCTCTTCACGAAGGCGCCGGATTCGGCCAGGTTCGAAGCCACCACGCCGCGCCGTTCGCTTCGCCAGCGCAGGATCTCGCGCAGAAGATGGATCCCACCGCCGGCCGAAAGGCCGAGCAGGTCGGTCGAACCGATCCTGCGGTTGACGATGTAGTCGAGGTGGTCCTGCAGGTTGCCTCCCACTTCGGGCGAATCGCAGACGATGCCGATGCCGCGCTCGCGCAAATGATCGGCGGGTCCGATGCCGGAGCACATCAGGAGCTGGGGCGACTGGAAAGCGCCGGCGGCGACCAGCACCTCGCGCGCAGCGCGCAGCGTTTCGGTCTTCCCGGCGCGCTCGATCTCGACGCCCGTAGCCCGCTTCCCCTCGAACAGGATGCGCAGCGCATTGGACTTCGTGAGCACCGCAAGGTTCGGCAGCTGCATCGCCGGGTGCAGGTAGGCCCGCGCCGCACTCCATCGTTCGCCGTTTTTCTGCGTCACCTGGTAAAAGCCGGCGCCTTCCTGGGTCACGCCGTTGAAGTCGTCGTTCGCGGAAATGCCGGCCTGGAGCGCGGCCTCGACGAAGACTTTCGCGAACGGGTTCGGCGTGCGCACGTCGGCCACGTTCAACGGGCCGCCTACCGCGTGAAGCGGTCCTTCGTCATGCAGCGGGCCGGCGCCTCGCTCGTTGTTCTCGGCGCGCAGGAAATACGGCAGCACGTCGTTCCAGCCCCAACCCGTCGCGCCGAGCGAAGCCCACTCGTCGTAGTCGGCGCGGTCGCCCCGCATGTAGATCATCGCGTTGATCGAGCTCGACCCGCCGAGCGCCTTGCCGCGAGGCTGGTAGCCGCGCCGCCCGTTGAGGGCCGGCTGCGGCTCGGTCCCGAATGCCCAGTTGTTGATCGGCGAAGGCACCATGACCGCCACCCCGAGCGGCGCCTTGATGAGGATGCCGTCGTCCGGCGCACCGGCCTCGACCAGTGCCACGCGCACCGCGGGGTCCTCCGACAACCTGGCCGCGAGCACGCAGCCCGACGACCCCCCGCCAACGATTACGTAATCGAAGTCCATCATCCCTCCCGCAAACGAAAAATGGCGTCAGAGTCCAATTGCAGGTCAAGCCGCGACCATACCGCACAGAAAATTGGACTCTGACACCATTTTCTACGCCAACGATCACATCGCGAAATTCGCGAAATTCGGGGACAGACCACGTTTTCTAACCCAGGAAAACGTGGTCTGTCCCCGTTTACGTGGTCTGTCCCCGTTTACGTTTTCTCCGTGCTCATGCCGGCCCGCTCACGATTCCGCGCGCGCGTAGGTCTTCGATTTCGGCGTTGGAAAGGCCGGCCTCGGCAAGGATCTCGGCGCTGTGTTCGCCGATGCCGGGCGCCTGCCGGCGCAACCCGAAATCGTGCGCGCCCACTTCGATCGGCAGGCGCGGGATCTTCGCGCGCACGCCGTCCTTGAACGCCACGTCGAGCATCCGGCCGCCCGCGTTCAATTGCGGATCGTCGAAGAGGTCGCCAGGCTTGGCGACCGGCGCGAACGGGATGCCGATCTTGTCGAACAGCACGGTCAACTCCGCGAGCGTGTGCCGTCCGACGCACTCAGCCACCATCGGGCGGATCTCGGCGCGCTCTTTCACGCGATGCTGGTTGTTTGCGTACCGCGGGTTTTCGAGCAGGTCCTCGCGCTCGAAATGCTGGCAGAACCGGCGCCAGTGGTTGTCGCTAGTGAGGCCGACAAAAATCAATTCGCCTTCCGAAGTCTTGAAGGTCTCGTAGATGCCCCACGCGCCTTCGCGAGCCGGCATCGGCGGCGGCGGCCGGCCGGTGACCGCCTGTCCGGCCATATGCTGCGTCATCAGGAAAGCCGTCGATTCGAACAACGCGGATTTCACGAGCTGGCCGCGGCCGGTCTTCTCGCGCTCGCGCAGCGCGGCCTGCACGCCGATCACCGCGAACATGCCGCCCATGAGGTCGATGACCGAGGAACCCGCGCGCAGCGGCTGGCCGGGTGGGCCGGTCATGTAGGCCAGGCCCGCCATGTACTGCACGACTTCGTCCAGGGCGGGGCGATGCTCGTAGGGGCCTGAGAGAAAGCCTTTGAGCGCCGCAAAGATCAGGCGTGGATTGCGTTTCGAAAGATCCTCGTAGCCGCACCCGAGCCGCTCCATGGTGCCGGGTCCGAAATTTTCGAGCACGACGTCGGTGTCGGCAACCAGCCGGTACACGAGTTCGCGCCCCTCGGCCAACTTGAGATCGATCGCGAGGCTGCGTTTGTTGCGGTTGAAAGCAAAGAAGAAGCCGCTGGCGAATCCCTGCAGCCGACGCGTCGTGTCGCCTTCCGGCGCGGACTCGACCTTGATGACATCCGCGCCGAGGTCCGCAAGCAGCATGCCGGCGCTCGGGCCCATGATGGTGTGGCAGAACTCGAGGACGCGAAGGCCGGACAATGGAAGCGCCTCTCGTGGAAGCGGCGCTTTCTCGCCTTCGTTCAAGCGCGCGCGCCCTCGGCGATCCCTTCGCGCACCTTCGCACGCAAGGCGCGCAGGCTGCCGCCTTTCATCACCGAGCCGGGCAACGGATGGCCGACGACGTCTTCGGCGAGCCGCCCACACGCGGCAAGCTTTTCCAGGTCGATGCCGGTTTCAATGCCCGATTCGTCGCACATGAAGACGAGGTCTTCGGTGCAGACATTGCCGGCCGCGCCCGCGTGGCCCGCGAACGGGCAGCCGCCGAGCCCGCCGACCGACGAATCGAAACGCTTCACGCCCATCTCCATCCCGGCGTAAGCGTTGGCGATTCCCATGCCGCGCGTGTCGTGCAGGTGCAGTTCGAGTTCCAGCTGAGGATACTTCGCCTTTACGGCACCGACGACGCGCTTGATCGAATACGGCGTGGCCCAAGCCATGGTGTCGGCCAGCGACACGCGCTCGAGCTTCACGCCCTGTTCGGCCGCCAGATCGAGGAGTTGGCCGACCATTTCGACCACGCGCTCCACGGGGATATCGCCTGCGAAGTTGCAGCCGAAAGCGGCCATGACCGTGGCGCGATCGAGCGGGATGCCGCGCTGGCGGTAGGTGTCGAGCATGCCGCGCGTCACCGCGCGTTGCTGCTCCGGGGTGCGGTTCAGGTTCTTCTTCAGGAACGGCGCCGATGCAGTGATCGAAATCGAACCCTTGATCTCCAGGCGTCCGGTGCCGATGGCACGGTCCAGGCCCTGGTCGTTGAACCACAGGCCGGTGTAGGCCACGCCCGGTTCGAGCGTGAGTCCGCGCACGACATCTTCCGCATCGGCCATCGTCGGCACCGCCTTCGGGCTTACGAACGACACGATCTGGATGTGCTTGACGCCGGTTTTCGACAGCGCGTCGATGAGTTCGACCTTGCGGGCCGTCGGGATCGGCCCTTTCTCGAACTGGAACCCTTCGCGCGGGCCCTCTTCATTGATATGGACTTTCTTGGGCAGGTCGTTCATGGCGTCTCCTGTCAGTAGGACTTCGGCAAGCCGAGCACGTTGTGCCCGATGTAGGCAAGGATCAGGTTGGTCGAGATCGGCGCAATGCGCTGGATGCGGGCGCCGCGCCATTTGCGCTCGATGTCGTATTCGCGGGCCATGGAATAGCCGCCGTGCGTCTGCATGCACTCCTCGCCCGAGGCCCAGGCGGCCTCCGAACTCAGGAGCCGCGCCATGTTGGCCTGTTCGCCGCACGGCAGTCCGGCATCGAACAGGGCCGCGGCGGTGCGAACCATGAGATCGGCGGCCTTGTATTGCGCGTAGGCGCGCGCGATCGGGAACTGGATCCCCTGGTTCTTGCCGATCGGATGGCCGAACACCACGCGGTCGTTGGCGTATTTGACGGCCTTGTCGATGAAGTAGCGGCAGTCCCCGAGGGACTCGTGCGCGACCAGGATGCGCTCGGAATTCATCCCGTCGAGGATGATCCGGAACCCCTTGTTTTCCACCCCGATCAGGTTCTCGACCGGCACGCGCAGGTTGTCGTAGAAGATCTCGTTGGTCTGGTGGTTGACCATCGTCTCGATCGGCCGGATGGTCATGCCCTTGCCGACCGAATCGCGGATGTCCACCAGCAGCACCGACAGCCCGTCGGTGCGCTGTGCGCGTTCGTTGACCGGTGTCGTGCGCACCAGCAGCGTCATGAGGTCTGAATTGAGCGCGCGCGAAGTCCAGATCTTCTGCCCGTTCACGACGTAGTGGTCGCCGTCGCGCACCGCTCGCGTCTTCAGGTTGAGGGTGTCCGAGCCGGTGGTCGGCTCGGTCACGCCGAACGACTGGAACCGCAGCTTGCCCGAGGAAATACCGGGCAGGTACTTGTCCTTCTGCGCCTGGGTGCCGTGCTTGATCAGCATCTTCATCATGTACATCTGCGCCCGGATGTTGCTCGCGCTGCAGCCGGCCGCGCTGATCTCCTCGAAGATCACGCCGCCCGCGCGCAAGGGCAGTCCCGCGCCGCCGTACTCTTCGGGAATCAGCGCGGAGAGATAGCCCGATTCGGTCATGGCGGCGGTGAATTCGGCCGCATGCTCCTTGCGCGACTCCTGGTCGCGCCAGTACTCGCCGGGGAAATCCTTGCAGATCGCCTGGATCGAACGGCGGATCTCTGGATAGTCCTCGCCGTAGGGGACCGTCGGCAGGCTGACTTCGTCGCCCGCATTGCTGGCTGCTTCGCTCATTTCTGCTGCGCCCTCCCGGTTCCAATCACCATTGCGTTGTCTGCGCCGAGCGCGGGTGGCTTCATGCGCAGCGGCGGCCGCGCGCCGTCAAACGAGACCGGCAGCCCGAGCAGCGACATGCTGCCATCGGGCGAGCGCTGCAGCATTTCGAGCGCCTTGGTCTGCGGATGATCCATGACCTGGTCGAGCGTTTGCAGCGGCGCGCAAGGCACACCCACGGCTTCCAGCGCGGCGATCCATTCGGCCCGCGTGCGCGTGCCGACCGCTTCCTGTACCGCCGCGTTGACCAGTTCGCGATTGCGCACCCGCTCGGGGTTGGTCGCAAACCGCGGATCGTCCAGCCATTGCGGTTGCCCGAGCGCCTGGGCAAGGCGGCGGAAAAGGTTGTCGTTCCCGGCCGCGATCATCATGGGCTCGTCCGAGGCCATGAAGACCTTGTACGGCGTAAGGGACGGGTTCTCGGTGCCGCGCTTGCCGGGCACATTTCCGGTCACCTCGTACGCGGCGATATGCGACTGCATCCAGGAAAGGCTGGTCTCGAAAAGCGAGGTGTCGATCTCGCAGCCTTCCCCGGTTTCACTGCGCCTGCGAAGCGCGGAAAGGATGCCGATCACCGCCCACATGCCGGTGCCCACATCCACGAGCGAAGGCCCCACACGCACCGGTCCACCGCCGGGCTCGCCCGTCACGCTCATGATGCCGCCGAAGGCTTGCATGAGCGGGTCGTAACCCGGACGGTCCACCAGCGGGCCGCGGGCACCGAAGGCATGCATGTTGCAATAGACGAGATCGGGCCGGGCGCCGCGCAGGCTCGCGGCGTCCAGGCCGAGCTTGGCGATCAGGCCGGGCCGCATGTTCTGGAACACGATGTCGGCGTGCCCGAGGATGTATTCGCGCAGCGCACCGCGCTTTTCGGCATCCTTGAGGTCGATCGCAACCGAGTGCTTGTTGCGGTTGAGTGCGTTGAACGTGCACGCCGTGCCGTTCAGGAAGGGCGGGCCCCACGAGCGTGTGTCGTCACCGTGCTCCGGGTTCTCGACCTTGACCAGCGTCGCGCCGAGATCGCCCAGCACATGGCCCGCGAAGGGCGCCGCAACGCTGTGGCCGATCTCGACCACGACGAGTCCCGCGAGCGGCTGGCTCGCTTCGATCGAAGGCGCGGGCTTGGTCAACGTACGATGGGATTCGGGTGGAATTCGCAGTGCATCCGGCGGCGCGGCGCACGTTCCCTGCCGCGCGCCGGATTCGAAAATGATCCTAACATGGCCCCCATCTTCCCGGCCGCCGCTGTTTCACCGCCCCTGCCAGACCGGGTCGCGCTTTTCGAGAAACGCGCGCGCGCCTTCCTTGCGGTCTTCCGATGCGTACGGATCGGGACCCACATCCAGCCGAAGTGCCGAAAGCAACGTCATCCCGAGCGTCTTTCGATAGGTCAGTTTCATGCGGTGCAACGACAGCGGCGCGGAGGCCGTGACTTCGGCTGCCAGCGCCATCGCCGTCTCCATGAGTTTTTCGGCTGGCGCGACCCGGTTGACCAAACCCCAGCGAACGGCTTCCTCGAGCGGCACCCGCCGGCCGGTATACAACCACTCCATGGCGATCCCCGGCGGGATGATCTGGTGCAGCACTACGGACGCGAAGTGCGCTCCCATGCCGCGCCGCGCTTCGGGCAGGCAGAACCAGGCGGTGTCGACCGCCACGCGCAGGTCGCAGGCGAGCGCCAGCTCGAAGCCGCCCGCGGTGGCCGGGCCGTTGATGATTCCCAGGATCGGCTTTCTCGACTCGATGAGGACTTCGAACGCAGTGCGGTCGGGTTGGTGCAAGGGGCCGCGATAGCGCTCGCCGCCGGCGTCCATGGCGCGAGCGTCCTTGAGGTCGGCGCCGGCACAGAAGGTCGTGCCGGCGCCGGTGATCGCGATCAGCGAGACCGCCGGATTCACATCGGCGGCGAGGACGGCCTTGCGGATCTCGGCGTTCATTTGCTGGGAAAGCGCATTGCGCCGCTCGGGCCGGTTCAAGGTCAGCAGGCAGACCTTGTTCTCGATCGAAACCTGCAGGACTTCTTGCTCGTCATTCATGTTTTCTCCTCGCTGTATGATGGGCCCATGCTAAGCAAATGGATTGCGGCGCCGGTGCTGGCGGCCACCTTGTTCGGCCTGCCTTGTGCTGCGTTCGCGCAGGCCTATCCTTCCAAGCCGATCCGCATGATCGCGCCCTACCCGCCCGGGGCGTCCATGGACATCGTGGCGCGCACGCTCGCGCAGAAGATGGCCGAGTCGATGGGCCAGGCCTTCGTCGTCGAGAACAAAGCGGGCGCAAGCGGCGCGATCGGCTCGGATCTCCTCGCGCGCGCGGCGCCCGACGGCTACACGATCGGCTTCGGCAATCCCTCCACCCACGTGCTCCCGGTCGCCCTGAAGAGGAAGATGACCTACGATGCGGTGAAAGACTTCACCCCGGTGGGCGTGATCGCGAAGAACATCCTGGCGATCGTGGTTCAACCTTCGCTCGGGATCACGACGGTGCGGGAGCTGGTCGACTACGCGCGCAGCAATCCCGGCAAGATTGCCTACGGCACGCCGGGTAACGGGACTTCGCACCACATGATCGGCGAGATGCTGAACGAAGTCGCCAAGGTGGATCTGCTGCACGTCCCTTACAAAGGCGGCGGACCGGCCATCGCCGACCTGCTCTCGGGCCAGATCCCGATGAACATCGCCAGCTTCACCACCGTCGTGCCTTACGTGAAGAGCGGCCGGGCGCGCGTGATCGCAATCCTCGACGACCGGCGATATGCGGATATGCCCGAAATCCAGACCGGCATCGAGTCTTACCCCGGATTCGAAGCCCGCGCCTCGTGGATCGGCATGTTCGGTCCGGCGGGAATTCCTCCGGAAATCGTCACCAGGGTCCACACCGAACTGAGAAAGGCGCTCGAGGACCCGGAAGTAAGAAAACGCCTTGAGGCCAACGGCTTCGAGATCATCGGCGGCTCGCCGGCGGAATTCCGTACTTTCCTCGCCGCGGACATCGCACTCTGGAGCCGGGTGGCCAATGCCCGCAAGATCAAGGTCGATTGAGTTGGGTGCGAAACCTCGCAAGATAGGCGCGCCCGTTCCGGGTTAACCGATCTTGACGCCGGACCGGACCACCTGGGTCCAGCGCTCGATATCGTCGCGCACCAATTTTCCCAGGGCCTCGGGGCTCGAATGCGTGGCCACCAGTCCGGCGGCGTTCATCGTGCGACGGGTTTCGGCCAGCTTGAGCGCTCTCCCGATCTCGGCGTTCAATCGGGAAATCACCGCCGCGCTCGTGCCGGCCGGGGCGAACACGCCGCTCCAGCCCGAGACATCGAAGCCGGGAAACGACTCCGCAAGCGTGGCGACTTCGGGGATCTCCTCGTAGCGCGCGGAGTCCGTGATCGCCAACAGCCGCACGCGCCCGGCGCGCATGAACGGCAGAACCGCGGCGAGGCTCGCAACCGAAACGGGAATCTGGCCACTCACCAGGTCGGCCACCGCGGGTCCGCCGCCTTTGTAGGGAATATGCAGCATGTCGATTCCGGCGCGCTGATTGAGCAGCTCGCCCGCGAGTTGGTGCGGCGTGCCCATCCCGGGCGTGCCGAACGACAGGGTTCCGGGCCTGGCCCTCGCGTGCAGGAGAAATTCTTCCAGAGTCCTGGCCGGCAGGGACGGGTGAATCGCGATCGAGAGCACATTGCGGTGAATCAGTGAGACCGGCGCGAAATCGGTCAACGGGTCATAGGACAGTTTCGGGAACACCACGCGATTCGAGGCCTGGTTCGCGGTGTTGAACAGCAGCGTATGGCCGTCGGGCGCGGCGCGCGCCACCGCTTCGGCGCCGACGATGCCGCTCGCACCCGGCCGATTGTCGACCACAAAAGCATGGCCCAGCGATTCGGCAAGTTTTTGGGCGAGCAGGCGAGCGCTCGTATCGGCCGACGACCCCGGCGGCCACGCCACGATCAGGCGCACGGGCTTCGAGGGATAAGGTTCGCTCGCCCACGCAGCGCCCTTGCCTAGAAGCAGCGCGGCACCGAAGCCGGCCAAAACCGACCTGCGCGACGTTCTTATGCGCCGCCCGGCCCTGCGGCCTGTTGCTTGAGCAGCTGCATCATGCCGCCGGCGGTAACAATGCGCACGAGTTCCGGTGCCAGCGGCGTGCCGCGGATTTCGGTGCCGCGCGTCTTGTTCCTGACGAGCGACTGCGCGAAATCGAGCTCGAGTTCTTCGCCTTCCTCGAACTCAGCCGTGACGCCTTTGCAGATCAGCACCGGAAAAGCGATCGCGATGCTGTTACGCAAAAAGATCCGGCCGAACGATTCGGCCACCACGCAGCCGACTTCGAGGCGCTTGAGGTTCGCCGGCGCCGCCTCGCGCGAAGAGCCGCAGCCGAAATTCTCGCCGGCGACGATCACGTCGCCGGGCTTGAAGCCCGATGTGAATCCGGGATGGATATGGAGGATCGCTTTCTTCACGAGTTCCCAAGGCTGGTTCTTCACGAATCCCGGCGCCATGTAGTCGGTGTTGATGTCGTCGCCGAATTTCCACACGCGGCCGCGGATGTTCATTGCGGGCCCTTGGGCAGATATTTGCGAGGATCGGCGATCCGGCCTTCGATCGCCGAAGCCGCCACCGTTTCGGGCGAGGCGAGGTAGAGGAAGCTTTCGGCGCTGCCGCCGCGGCCCTTGAAGTTGCGGTTGGTGCTCGCGATGCCGGTCTCCCCCGGACCGAGCACCCCCGTGGAGCCGCCGGCGCACGGCCCGCAACCGGGCGTGCCGACCATCGCGCCGGCTTCGACCAGCGTTGCGAGCGACCCGTTCTTCATCGCCTCCACCATCACTTCGTGCGAAGCCGGTATCACCAAGAAGCGCGTGCCAGGCGCCACCTTGCGGCCCTTCATGATCAATGCGGCGCGTTGAAGGTCCTCGGCGTGCGCGTTGGTGCAGGAACCGATGAAAGCCTGGTCGACGCGAATTTCCGACAGTTCGGACACGTTCTTCACGTTGTCCGGCTTGTGCGGGATCGCGACCTGCGGCTCGATCTTCGAGCAGTCGATCGTGTGCACCGCCTCGTAGTCCGCATCCTCGTCCGGCCCGAAAGCCCGCACCGGAACATTGGTGCGCGCGCGCAGGTATTCGACCGTGGTTGCGTCTGCGGCGAACAGCGCGAACTTCGCGCCCATCTCGGACGAGATGTTCGCAAGCGTGAGCCGGCCCTCCATGCTCATCGACTCCGCCGCCGGGCCGGCGAACTCGACCGACTTGTATTGCCCGGCCTGCGTCGTGAACTTGCCAAGCAGCGCGAGCATGAGATCCTTGGGCGCGACGCCATGCCCAAGCCTGCCGGTGAGGTTGAACTTGATCGACGGCGGCACCTGGAACCAGAGCTTGCCGGTGTACATCACATAGGCGAGTTCGGTAAGGCCGATGCCGGTCGAGGCTGCCCCGAGCGCGCCGTAGGTGGTCGAATGCGAATCGCTGCCGACGATGAGCTGGCCGGGCAGCGCATGGCCCTTTTCCGGGATCACTTTGTGCTCGATGCCCACGCCCGCATCGTAGAAATGCCGGATGCCGAGTTCCTTCACGGTCGCGCGGATGCCGCGATGCATCTCGGCCACCATCGGCGTGTTGGCCGGCACCCAGTGGTCGATGACCACGACGATTTTTTCGGGGTCGAAGACGCGCTTCAGGCCAATGTCTTCCAGCGCTTTGCACGACTGCGGGAACTGCGCGTCGTTGGCCATCACGAGGTCGACGGCGGCGGTGAGGAACTCGCCCGGGCGGACACGTGCTCGGCCGCTTGCGCGAGCGAGGATCTTCTCCGCCATGGTCATGCCGTGCATGCGACCCATTAGATGCGCAGCCCGACCGCAACACAAGGGTGGCTTGCGAAACGCCGCGCTTCAGCGCTTCTTAAGCGGCGACTCGAGATGGCGGTAGATCTCTGTATGGTCGGCGCCCGCGCGAAGACTTTTCTCGGCCGCATCCCACAGCTGGCGCGTGCGGCGGGCGAGCGGCGCACCCCTGCCGACCGAACGGGCAAGGGAATCGGCAATTCGCACGTCCTTGGCCATCAGCGCGAGTGCGAATCCAGAGCCGAACGCGCCGGAGAGCACATGCTGCCTTACCTTGTTCTCGGTGGTGCTGTTTCGGCTGGCCGAGGCGTTAAAAATGTCGGTCATCAGCGCGGGATCGAGGCCGAACGCGCGGCCCACGATCACGGCCTCGAATGCGGCGATCGTGCCGGCCGCCGCGATGTAGTTGTTGAGCGCCTTGACCGCGTGGCCGGCGCCCAGCGGCCCGGCGTGGAAGATCCGCTGGCCAAGCACTTCGAGCAGCGGACGCATTTTCCTGAACGTAACAGCGTTGCCGCCCGCCATGATAGTAAGAGTCCCGCTCCGCGCGCCTTCAACGCGACCGGACACCGGCGCATCGATCAAGCGGACGCCGCGCCCGGCGAGTTCCGCGCCCAGCCCGCGGGTCGCCACCGGGTCGGAGGAACTCATGTCGATCACGACGGCGCCTGCCGCGAGTACGCTTGCAGCGCCCTTGCGCCCGAGCAGCGTGGAGCGCACCGCGTGGCCGTCAGGCAACATGGTGACCAGCACTTGGGCGCCGGCCGCCGCTTCGGCCGGCGAGGCGCAAGCCTCGGCGCCGCGCACGCGCGCGCCGGGCGCCTTGTCGTAGACGCGCAACGGATAGCCCGCGGCGGCGAGGCGCGCGGCCATCGGCCGGCCCATGCGGCCGAGGCCGATGAAGGCAATGGTCCATTTCGGGGCGCTGCGGGTCTTCATGACGGGCACTTTGCCTGATTCCCCGCTCTCGCGGAGCGTGTTGCCGGCCGGCCTTCCCCTGATACACTCACGATCCGGGGCACCGCACACCACCTACAGACCCCTTGAATTCCGGAGGAGAGATGAAAGCCATGCACAAGACCGTACTCGCGGCGCTCGCCGCTTTTGCGACGGGCAGCCTGCTCGTCCCGCAAGCCGCCAACGCGCAGACCACGCTCACGATGTCTTCGTGGGTTTCGCCGGCGCACCACCTCACGCACACGGTGTTGCAGGGGTGGGCCAACGACGTCGAAAAAGCCACCGGCGGCCGGGTCAAGTTCCAGATGCTGCCCAAGCACCCCTCGGCCCCGCCGGGAACCTTCGACGCGGTGCGCGACGGACTCATGGACCTTTCCTACGTCACGGCGAGCTACACGCCGGCCCGGCACACGATGCCGTTGATGCCGGAACTGCCGGGCGCGGGCAATACCGCTGAGGTCAACTCGGTTGCCTTCTCGCGCATCCACTGGAAGCACTTCGACAAGCTCGGCGAATACAAGGGCGTCAAGCTCCTTGGCGTGTTCACGCACGGCCCGGGCCAGATGTTCACCAAGAAGCCGGTCGCCACCATCGGCGACCTGCAGGGCCTCAAGATCCGTACCGGCGGCGGCGTGGCTGAGTCGGTGGCCAAGGCGCTGGGCACTTCCGCCTTCGTGAAGCCCGCGCCGGAATCCTACGAACTGCTCAATTCGGGCGTCGCCGACGGAGTGTTCTTCCCGCTCGAATCGATCGCCTCGTTCAAGCTCGAGACGGTGATCCAGCAGGCCACGCTGTTCCCGGGCGGGATGTACAGCTCGGCGTTCGGGTTCTTCATGAACGAAGACAAGTGGAACAAGCTGCCCAAGGCCGACCAGGACGCGATCCTGAAGTTGTCCGGTGAGCACATTGCGCGCTTTGCGGGCAAGTCGTGGGACAAGGCCGACGAGGCCGGGTTGGCGGCGCTGAAGAAGAACAACGTGAAGATCGTCAATGCAGACGCGGCCCTCGTCAAGGAAGTCCAGAGCCGCTCGGCGCCGATCATCGACGACTGGGTCAAGAAGGCCAGCGCCAAGGGCATCGACGGCGCCAAAGTGCTTGCCGAGTTCCGCGAGGAACTGAAAAAGGTCGCCGCCGGCCAATGACCGTTCGGCAGGCGCCGGACTGCCGATGAGCCCCGTCCCGGCCACCGCCTGGGAGCGCCGCTTCGACGCGGCGCTCGGCTTTGCCGCATCGGTGATCCTGTTCTCGATGATGCTGATCACGTTCGTCGACGTGATCGGGCGCTACGTCTTCAACCGCCCGATGCGCGGCGCGTTCGAGATCACCGAGCTCATGCTGCTCGTGCTGATCTTCGCCGGCCTGCCCCTGGTCTCGCACGCCGACGAGCACGTGACCATGGATTTCATCGACAACCTCTTCGGCTCGTTCGGCCGCAGGGTCGTGATCGCGATCGCGCATCTCGTCTGCGCGGCAACGATGCTCGGACTTGCCTGGCTGATCTGGGTCAAGGCCGGCAAGATCGCGAGCTACGGCGACACCACCGACGTGCTGCGCATCACCATCGGCCCCTTCGTGTACTTCATGGCGGCAATGATCGCGCTTTCCGGATTGATCCACACATGGAAGATCTTCGCGCCGGGCAATCCCGCTTCCACTTCCGGCGCGCCGACAACCTGATGGCGGCACGCCGGTGATCGAGGCGCTGATCGGGCTGGCGGCCATGATGGTGCTCGCGTTCCTGCGCATCCCCATGGCTCTCGCGATGGGCATCGTCGGGATCGTCGGCTATGCCTACATGCGCGATTGGAACTGGGCGGTGGCGTTCGCGACCGCGCAGACCAAGGTCTATGAAACCGGCCGCAACTACACGCTCTCGGTGGTGCCCCTGTTCATCCTCATGGGCAGTTTCGTGACCCGCGCGGGCATGTCGCAGGAACTGTTCCGCGCCGCGTACGCTTTCATCGGCCACCTGAAGGGCGGCCTCGCCATGGCCACCGTCATGGCGTGCGCCGGCTTCGGCGCGATCTGCGGCTCGTCGATCGCGACGGCCGCCACGATGGCCAAGGTCGCCTACCCGTCGATGAAAAAGCTGGGCTATTCGGACGCGCTGTCCACAGGCTCCATTGCCGCCGGTGGCACGCTCGGAATCCTGATCCCGCCCTCCACCATCATGGTGATCTACGGGATCATCACGCAGACCAACATCGGCAAGCTGTTCGCCGCCGGCATCCTGCCCGGCATCCTCGCGACCTTCCTGCTCTGCCTCGCGGTCGCGTACTCCACCTGGCGCGACCCGAAAGCCGGCCCGCGCGGCGAGCGCTCCAGCTGGGCCGAGCGCTGGACGGCATTCAAGGGGGTGTGGGCGGTAGTCGCGCTGTTTGCGCTGGTGATGGGTGGCATCTACTTCGGCGTCTTCACCGCGACCGAGGGCGCGGCCATGGGCGCGGTAGGCGCGATGGTCTTCGCCTTCGCGCGCAAGGTGCTCACCTGGAAATCGCTTTACGCCTCGCTCGTCGAGAGCGCCCGCACGACCTCGATGCTGTTCATGATCCTGATCGGCGCGCTGATGTTCGCGGAGTTCGTCAACATCACCAGCATGCCCGGCGACCTCACCAAGTTCGTGTCGCGTTTCGAGCTGCACCCGATCGTGGTGGTCGCCGCGATCATGGTGATCTACGTGATCCTCGGCACGGCGATGGAAGAGCTTTCGATGATCCTGCTGACCCTGCCGGTGTTCTTCCCGATCATCGTGCACCTCGGGTTCGACCCGATCTGGTTCGGCATCCTCATCGTGGTCGTGGTCGAGATCGGACTCATCAGCCCGCCGGTGGGCATGAACCTCTTCGTGCTTTCCACGCTGCTGCCTCAAGTCCCGACGCGCACGGTGTTTCGCGGCGTCACGCCCTTCGTGGTCATGGACATCATCCGCCTTGCGATCCTGGTCGCCTTCCCGGCGATCTCGTTGTACCTGCCGAGCCTGATGAAGTAACCGCAGGAAGTAACCCACGGAGGTTCCCATGCGTACCGCAGCAACCCTAGCCAGCGTCCTCTTCACCGCGCTTTCGCTTGCCCCGGACCTCCATGCGCAGTCCTATCCGAACCGGCCGATCAAGCTCATCGTGCCGTATTCGGCCGGCACGACCACCGACGTGCTCGGCCGGCTCTATGGGTTGAAGCTCGGTGAAGCGCTGAAGCAGCCGATCGTTATCGAGAACCGTGCGGGCGCGGGCGGAAACATCGCCGGAGAAGCGGTCGCGCGAGCGGCTGCCGACGGGTACACGATCACGCTTTCGACCAGTGCGGTGCACTCCACCAATCCGGCGCTCTATGCCAAGCTGCCCTTCGACCCGATCAAGGATTTCAGCCACATCACCCTGCTCGCTTCGGCGCCCAACATGCTCGCCATCAGCCCATCGATTCCGGCGCGCACCATGGCCGAGCTGATCGCTTACGCGAAGGCCAATCCCGGCAAGCTCACCTACATTTCAGCCGGCTCGGGGACTTCGCCGCACATGGCCGGCGAACTGCTGAGGTCGATGGCGGGCATCGACATCGTCCATGTGCCCTACAAGAACATCACGCAGGGGTTTGCCGACCTGTTCGGCGGCCAGGTCTCGATGACTTTCTACCATGTGCCGGTGATCTACCCTCACGTGAAGGAGGGCAGGCTGCGCGCCCTCGGCGTCGCCACACGGGAACGCAGCGCGCTCGCGCCCGAGGTGCCGCCGATCGCGGAGACTCTGCCCGGCTTCGAGATCCGTCCGTGGTGGGGCGTGAGCGGACCGGCGGGCTTGCCGCAGGAGGTTGTCCAGAAGCTCTATGGCGCCACAACGTCGATCCTCCAGGACGCCGACACCCGCCAGCGCTTCACCACTGCCGGACTCGAAATCTCGTTGATGTCCGTAAAGGAGTTCAACGATTTCACCATCACAGAGCTCGCAAAGTGGTCGAAGCTCGTCAAGGATTCCGGCGCCAAGGTCGATTGACGCTCGCTCAAGGAAGAGGAAGAACATGAGAAACATCACACACGCCGTCATTGCCGCCGGCGCATGCGTCGCGCTTCACTCGCCGATGGCGAATTCGCAGCAGGCACAAGGCGTCAGCAAGACCGAGATCCGCATCGGCACGATCCAGGACCTGAGCGGGCCGCTCGCGCTCTACGGAAAGAACATCCGCAACGGCCTGCAGATGCGCCTCGAGGAGGCCAACGAAGCCGGCGGGGTGCATGGGCGCAAGTTCAAGCTGCTGGTCGAGGACTCGGGCTAAGACCCAAAGAAAGGCATGCTCGCGGGAACCAAGCTCGTCTCCTCCGAAAAGGTATTTGCGGTGGTGGGCACGATCGGCACGCCGGTCATGCAGGCGACCATGCCGATGATCCTCGACAAGGGCGTGTTCCACCTGTTCCCGCTTGCCGCTGCGCGCGAATCTTTCGAGCCGCTGCACCCGCTCAAGTTCGCGTTCTTTGCGCCCTATTACGACGCCATGCGCGCGGGCGTCAAGCACATGGTGCGCGAGAAGGGTTACAAACGGGTCGGCCTCCTGGTGCA
Organism: Betaproteobacteria bacterium; assembly: GCA_947482825.1. Taxonomy (GTDB): domain Bacteria; phylum Pseudomonadota; class Gammaproteobacteria; order Burkholderiales; family SG8-39; genus SZAS-79. The sequence goes on from CANKMT010000002.1 coordinate 27,128, forward strand.
GGACGACGACTTCGGCAGCGAGCTCGCCGCCGGCGCCGAGACCGGCCTCAAGGAAATGAACATGACCGTCGCCGAAAAAGTCACCTACAAGCGGGGGGCGACCGATTTTTCTTCGCAGGTGCAGCGCCTGAAAGCGGCAAATGTGGACTTCGTGGTCCTCGGCACGGCATTGCGCGAAACGGTCGGCTCGATGGTCGAGGCGCGCAAACTCGGCTGGAACGTCGACATGATGTGCTCGCAGGCGTCCACCACTTCGATCGTGGCGCGGCTCGGCGGCAAGGCCGTCGAGGGCCTGTACGGCACGCCGCAGTTCCCGCCCGACCCGGCCAACGCCCAGTACGCGCGCTGGGTGGAGGACTACAAGAAGCGCTTCGGCCCGGAGTTCGACACATCGGCCGTCGCCGGGTATATCGCGGGAGACCTGCTGATTCGCGGGCTGGAAAACGCCGGGCCAAACCTGACCCTCGCTTCCATGACCGCCGGCCTTGAAGGCGTCAAGACGACACGCGATTTCTTCGAGACCTCGGGCTTCCAGTTCCCGAAGACCAGCCACATCGGCAGCCGGAACGTGCGCCTCGCGCAGATCCGCGGCGGCAAGTGGACGGTGATTTCGGACTACCTCGAGTAGGGTTTGGGCTGGGGTGCGCTGCGCTTGCCCATCGCCTCCATCGCCGCGCCAAGGATTCCCTTGGGCATGTAGATGATGAAGAGCACCAGCATCAAACCGTACACAGTCGAATCCAGCGCGTGATACTTGTTGCCGAATCCCAGGCGCAGCCCTTCGGCGAGCAACAGCGTAAACGCAGCCCCCACCGTGGGCCCGAGCCGCACGTACATCCCGCCGGCGATCACCCCGAACACCATCTGCAGGCTGATGCCGATGCCGGAGACTGTCTCGGGGTTCACGTAGAGCTGGTACTGTGCATAAAGCGCGCCGCCGATGCAGGTCATCAGGGCCGAAATCATCGTCACGCCGAGCTTGAGCCGGGTCACGTTGATGCCGATCGAGGCTGAAGCATCCTCCTCCTGGCTGATGGCCTCGAGGGCCAGGCGCCCCATGCTCTCATCGACCTTCTTCCAGACCCAAAGTCCGAGGAGCCAGAACACGAGGATGACGTAGAACCAAACGATCTTGTTGGAGAATTGCAGCGCCCCGAGCGACCACGAGGTCTCGGCCAGCGCCGTCTTGGGCGTGGCGCCGAGCGACCCGCCGGTCTGGTCGCGCAGCGCGACGATGATGAGGCGCGTGACTTCCGACAACGCGAGCGTCACCAGCGCGAAATAGTGACCGACGATCTTGTACCGGAAGCACGGGTAGCCGATCAGAAAAGCGACGATTGCGGTGAGCGCCAGCGCAATCGGCACGCCGAACCACGGCGACAGCCCATAGCTGTTCCACCCCATCACCACGACGTAGGCGCCGATGCCGAGGAACGCCCCGTGCCCGAAGCTCACCATGCCCAGGCGCCCCATGATCGACCAGCTCGTGTACACATAGCCCCACAACAGCACCATGATGAGCAGGTGCAGCGGGTAATTGCCGATCCCCATGAGCGGCACGAGCGCAAGCACCGCCAGCGCAATAAATGGGGCCAGGCTCGATTTCATGGAGAACGCATCACTTTGTGCGCATCATTTTGTGAAGAGCCCCTGCGGGCGCCAGAACATCATGCCGATGAAGAACAGGAACGCGATCACGTAGCCCCATTCGATCGCGAAGAAGAACCCGCCGACCGAGATGAACTGCGCGAAGATGAACGCCGCGATGAACCCGCCGACCATGTTGCCCAGGCCCCCGAGCACGCAGATCAGGAACGTGATCGGGCCGAACGACAGGCCGATCGCCGGGTGGATGTCGTACTGCAGGACCAGCAGGCACGCGCCCAGCCCCGCCAGCCCGCCGCCGAGGGCCGAAGTGACGAGAAAGATGCGATTCGGGTTCACGCCCATGAGCGGCATGATCGTGCGGTCCTGGCTGATGGCGCGGATCGCTGTGCCGATGTAGGTGCGCGTGAGGAAGAGGTACATCCCGAGCATGCCGGCCAGCGCGGTGACGAAAGCGATCAGGCGCGGCATCGAGAACGAGATGTCGCCGACCACGATCGGCGGGAAGGTGACGCCGAGGTTCTTGAACTCGATGCCGAACGCGAGCGTGGCCGCCGCCTGCAGGAAAAAGAGCACGCCTCCCGTGACCAGGAGTTGGTTGATCGGCTCGGCCGCAAGCACTGGCCGGATCACAAAGTAGTGCAATGCGGCACCGGCCATGGCCACGATCAGGATGCCCATGAGCATCGCCAGCAATAGCGGCCAACCGAAGACGACGTGGAAGTAGTACACCGCGTACATCCCGACCATGATCAGCTCGGCATAGCAGATCCAGACCACGTCGATCACGCCGAAGATGAGATTGAGTCCGAGCGAAAGCAGCGCCAGCAGCCCGCCGAGCAATAGGCCGTTGAGCACCGATTCGAGCAAAAAAATATCGAAGACTTCGCTCATCAGATCCCCAAATAGGCTTTGCGGATTTCGTCGGAGGCGAGCAATTGCGCCGAAGGCCCGCTTTGCTTGATGCGCCCGGTCTCGAGCAGGTAGGCGCGGTCGACGACTTTCAGCACCTGGCGGATGTTCTGCTCGACGATCAGCACCGTATAGCCCTCGGCACAGATGCGCTTGACCATCTCGAAGATCGACTGCACCACCACCGGCGCAAGGCCCGCGGAAGGCTCGTCCAGCAGCAGCAGCTTGGGGCCGGACATCAGCGCGCGACCGATCGCGCACATCTGCTGCTCGCCGCCGGAGAGCGTGCCGGCAAGCTGGCCGCTGCGCTCTTTCATGCGTGGAAAAAGGGAGTACACGTAGGCGAGGCGCTCGTCGTGCCTGGCTCTCGCCGACGGAAGGAACCCGCCCATCTTGAGGTTCTCGGCGACGGTGAGGCGGGGAAACAGGCGCCGGTTCTCCGGCACCTGCGCGATGCCATAGCCGATCACCTCGTGGGCCGGAACGCTCTTGAGCGAGCGACCCTCCATGGCAATGTCGCCGCCGGTGACGCCGATCAGCTTGGAGATCGCGCGCAGCAGCGTGGTCTTTCCGGCCCCGTTCGGGCCGATCACTGCGACCGATTCGCCCGCGTTCACTTCGAGGCTCACGCCGAACAGCGCCTGGAACCCGTCGTAGCCCGCGCTGACGTCCTCGACGCGGAGCATCGCATTGCCTGCTGCGTCGCTCATGCCGCCCTCCCGGCCACGGCACGCTGGACTTCGTCTGCGTCGGTGCCGAGGTACACCTCGACCACCTTGGGATCGTGCGCGACCGACTCGGGCTTGCCTTCGGCGATGACTTCGCCGTGGTCGAGCACCACGCATCGGTCCACCACGCGCATCAGCACGCCCATGATGTGCTCGACCCAGATGATGGTCACGCCGCGCTTGTCGCGGATCATGGCGAGCATGTCGGCGGCCTGGTTCATTTCGGATTCGTCGAGGCCGCCGAGACTCTCGTCGGCGAGGAGGAGTTTCGGCTGCGTGGCAAGGGCGCGCGCGAGTTCGAGCTTCTTCAAGCCCGCTGCGCCCAGGCCATCGACGCGTGCGCTTTCTTCCGAGGGCAGGTTAACCAGCGCCAACGCCTCTTTTGCCTGAGCCCAGGCCCTCTCGCGGGTCGGCCGCTCCGCCTGACCGTAGTACGCGGCCAGCGCGACGTTTTCCATCAGCGAGAGTTTCCTGAACGGGCGCGGGATCTGGTAAGTGCGCGCTATGCCGAGGTGCGCAACTTTGCTCGCGTGCGTGCCGGCGACCTCGCGGCCGAGAAACCGGATGGACCCTTCGCTCGGCGCCAGGGCACCGGCGATCAGGTTGAAGGTCGTGCTCTTGCCCGAGCCGTTGGGCCCGATCAGGCCGAGGATCTCGCCCTCGGCCAGCTCGAACGAAATGCGGTTGACGGCGGTGAAGCCGCCGAACGTCTTGCTCAGGCCGTTGACGCTCAGCACCCCGTCGTCACCCTTCGGCGGCGCCGCTCAGCGCGCGTAGGTATGACCCTTGGGAAGGGGCAGTACCGGGTCGGCGGTCTTGATCGCTGCCGGCCAGACGATCTTGGTGTCACCGCCGATGTACTGCATGACCACCGGCGAGGAGCGCTCGTTCTGGCCGGACATCGGCGTGCCGGGCGGGAAGAACTTCACGCCATAACCCTGGATCGTGCCGCCGACCGGAATGTCGGTTTCCAAGGACGCCTTGCGCAGCGCCTCCGGGTCGATGCCGCCGTACTTCTTGATCGCGCGCGGGATCACGTCGGTAAACAGGATCCATGACTGGTTAAAACCCATCGACACGTGCGGCGGGATCTCGTCGACCTTGCGGTCCTTGATCTCGGCGGTGTAGCGCTTGATCATTTCCTTGGTGATGTCGCCCAAGCCCGGCTTGAGCGATTTCGGGTCGAGCAGCTGGGCGGCGACCGGGTCGACGTTGTAGATGAATTCGGCGTCCTTGCCGAACGCCTCGCGCAGCTTGTCGTATTGCCCGTAGCCGGCGCCGTGGCCGATCAGCGCCGACCATTTGAGACCCTGCTCCTTCGCCTGGCGCCAGAAGAGCGTGATGTCCGGGTTATAGCCGGTGTGCAGGATCACGTCGGGCTGCGCGCGGCGCAGCTTGGTGATCAGGCTCGAGAGGTCGGGCGAGGTGGCCGCGTAACCCTCCTTGAGCACCATGTTCATGCCGAGCGACTTGCACTTGGCTTCGTTGCCGCTCGCAACACCGGCACCGTACGGGCCGTCCTCGTAGATCACCGCGACCTTGAGGTCCTTGGCCTCCTTGCCGAGCTTCGCCTTGGCGTTCTCCTGCAGGAACGTGCACGAGGCCTCGCCGAACTGGTCCGAATGCACCTGCGGGCGGAACACGTACTGGAGCTTCTTGTCCTTGAGCACCGCCGAAGCCACGCAGACGTTGGCCCAGAAGAACTTCTTCCTCGCGTCCATCTGTTGCGCCATCGGCACGCAGTGCGCCGAGGAGAACACGCCCATTACGATGTCGACCTTTTCCTGGTCGAGGAGGCGGGTCATCTCGTTGATCGCCACCTCGGCCTTGGATTGCGCATCCGCATAGGTGGCCTTGAGCTTGTAGCCTTCGATCCCGCCGCGCTCGTTGATCATGTCGATCGCGGCCTTGGTGCCGATGCCCGCGGCCGCCGAGCCGCCGGCGGCGAACGCGCCGGTGTAGTCGTAGATCACGCCGAGCTTGATTTCCTTCTGCTGGGCGTGGGCGAACGACGCGAAGCCGACCGCTGCGATGGCCGCGACGAGTGCGCGGGCGCAAAAACGCCCGCAAGTGTCCCGATGGTTCATACGATTCTCCTCTGGTGGTGCTGCTTGTGGGCCGAACGCGGTTTTCTTATTGTGCCGGCAGTGTTTCAAAGGCGGGGGCGGGTGTCAACAAAGCGATGGTCCACAAAGCGATGGTCCGCTTTCGAACGCGCAGTCATGCGGCTTTTTCGCTGTACTTGTATACCGGTGTCTCAACGACACGGTCCGGCTTTTGCCTGCCGAGGACCACCTCTTGCAGACTGTCTACGGTAGAGGGGGCGAAGTACTGCTCCCCGGTCTCTTCATCGACGCGCGCAGGCACGTTCTCCACGACGAAAAAATGGCCTTCGTGCTCCAGCGTGTAGGTCACGCGTCGCTCCACCATGCGGCCTTCATTCATGTTGACCTCCTTACCTTGAAGTCGATCCATCGTTCAGGATCGGGCTCATGGACTGCGGCGACCATTCGCACGATTCCTCCACTCCGCCTTCGCTGTCAAACCGTTGGAGCTGCTTGCCTGAATTAACAATACGTCCCAAAGCATCGACTTGGCCGCTCGGACATCAGATCAGCGGCGCGCATCCTCCAGCACCAGATCCGCCCCCTTCTCGGCAACCGCAATCGTCGCCGCATTCGTATTGCCGGAAACCACCGAAGGCATGATCGAAGCATCGATCACACGCAGCCCGCCCAGCCCACGCACGCGCAGCGCCGGATCCACCACCGACCCCGTATCCGTCCCCATGCGGCAGGTCGAAGTGGGGTGGTACACCGTCTCTCCAGACTCGCGGCAGAACGCGAGCCAGTCGGCATCGCTTTTCACTGCCTCGCCCGGATACTCCTCTTTCACGACGTAGGAACTCAGCGGCTTGGTGTTCACAAGGTCGCGCAAGTTCTTCAGGCCATCGACCATCATGCGGCGGTCGCCCTCGGTGTCGAGATAGTTGTACTGGATCGCGGGCGCAGCCGCCGGGTCGGCCGAGCGGATTCGCACCCAGCCGCGCGATTCGGGCCGCAGCTGCGACAGCGAAACGGTGAACGCCGAGAAAGGATGCAGATTGCCGCCGCGCTTCTTCATAGAGAAATTGATGAAGTAGTACTGAGCGTCGGCCCTCGGCACATCAGGCCGCGTGCGAGTGAACACGCCGGCCAGTCCGGCGCTGATGGTGAGCGGCCCGCGCCGCCGCAGGAGGTAATCCAGCCCGATCCCCATCTTGCGCCAGAGGCTTTGCATGTCGTCGTTCAGCGTGATCGGCTTCGTGCAGCGCCAGAAGGTGCGTACATACAGGTGGTCCTGCATCGCGTCGCCGACGCCCGGCGCATCCAGCGTCATCGGGACCCCATGGCTCTCGAGCAACACCCGCGGCCCAACGCCCGAGAGCTGCAGCAACTGCGGCGAATTGATGGCGCCGCCGGCCAGGAGGACTTCGCGGGCGGCACGCGCCGTTTGCAACTTGCCGCCTTGCAGGAACTCGACGCCGACCGCGCGCGTGCCCTCGAACAGGACGCGTGTTGCGAGGGCCTCGGTCTCGACCCAGAGATTCCTGCGCTTGAGCGCCGGGCGAAGAAAGCCCACCGCAGTGCTGCACCGGCGTCCGTTGCGCGTCGTGGCCTGGAAATATCCAACCCCTTCCTGCGCGGCCCCGTTGAAGTCGTCGTTCTCCGGGATGCCGGACGCCTTGGCCGACGCGATGAAAGCGTCCGCGAGCTCGTTCCTGTCCGGCAGGTCGCCCACGGCCAGCGGCCCGCCTTCGCCATGCCACGGGTTCGCACCGCGCTGCTGGTCTTCGGACTTGATGAAATACGGCAGCAGGTCGTCATACTTCCAGCCGGGCACGCCCCACTCGTCGAAGTCCTCGGCCTGGCCGCGGATGTACACCAGGCCGTTGATCGAGGACGAGCCGCCGAGCACCTTGCCACGCGGCGTGAAGATCCTGCGGCCGTTGAGCCCGGGCTCGGGCTCGGACTCGTAGCTCCAGTTGGTCCGGGTCTTGGTGAAGAGCTTGCCGTAACCGAGCGGGATGTGGATCCAGGGATCGGTATCGCGCGGACCGGCCTCGAGCACCAGCACGTTGTGGCGGCCGTTGGCGGTCAGGCGGTTGGCGAGCACGCACCCTGCGGAGCCCGCGCCGACGATTACATAGTCAAAGGTAGCGTCCATGTTCCACCGGTCCGATTTCTCTCAGTCTACCCAAGGATTCAGCAAGGTGATGCCGCAACCTTCGAAATCGCTCACGTTGTGGGTCGCAACGGCGAAGCGGGCACTGCGTGCTATCGCGGCGATCTGCGCATCGAATTGCGAGATCGGCCGGCCGGAGAGGTGACGGTCTGCAGCGATCTGCGCATAGGTGCGCGCGGCCTCTCCGCCGAACGGCAGCACCCGGCCTCCGAAGTCCTCGTCAAACATCGATTCCGCTGCAACCTCCAGTGCACCGCGCCGCTTGCCAACGGGCAGCAGGGCGATTCCATGCAGAACCTCCGCCTGCGAGACGCTGGTCGTGTAGAGCATCGTCGCCGGGCGACCCGCGACCCATCGCGCAACTTCGGCTGCCGGCGCCGGCTTCATCAGCTCCGATATGACGTTGGTATCGAGAACGATCACCTGGACGTGGCCTTGCGCCTCGCCTTTACCGCGGGCCTGCCCGCAGACGGCGGTTCACGCATCGGCTCGCGTGCGGAGAGATCGAGATCGAGCCCACCGAGCGGCCGGAATCGCGCGCCGATCGCCGCGGCAAGGTCGCGCGGCGCGGCGTCTTCCTGCGCGAGCGCCGCTCTAAGGATAGTGCGGGCCTCTTCTTCCATCGATCGCTGGCGGTGCGCCGCACGCACCCGCAGGCGGGCCTTGGTATGCGCGTCGAGGTTGCGAATGGTGATGCTGGCCATGGTGCGGCTCCTGGTGCCATCAATGATTGCATTGTAGGCAAAGCTGCGAACCAAGGCAATCCTGGCCACCGGTGCGACAGGATTACTTTTCTGCCGCTCGCTGATCAGCGCCAGGCAATTGCTGCCAAATATCGCCCAAAGCCCGCGTCTTTACTGGCTCTCCAGCCAAATTGCTGCCATCACCACGATCGGAACAGGGGAACCAAAGTTCCCTCGTTACCCCCTCCTATCTCGGCACCGCCATATGCGTGCCGCCGTCCACATACACCAACTGGCCCGTGGTCTTGGGCGCGCCTTCGATCAGCCACACGATCGATTCGGCCACATCCTCGGGCGAACAGCTTGCGTTCAGCGGATTGTGCGAGGCATAGCGCTGGGCGTGGGCTGCGGCCTTTTCCGCGCCGTGCGCATTGACCTGCCAGGGCGTGTCGACGTAGCCGGGCAGCACCGCGTTGACGCGAACCTCCGGGCCCATGACGCGCGCCAGCGAATAGGTCATCGAGTTGAGCGCGCCCTTGGAGGCGGCATACGCGATCGACGAGCCGGTGCCCCACTGGGAGGCGATCGACGAGACGTTCACGATCGCCCCCTTGCCGGACTTCTTCAGAGCAGCCGCGCATGCACGCGTCATCTGGAAGCTCGACACCACGTTGGTCTCGTAGATGCGCACGAAGTCCGCGCCCGACAGGTCGTCGAGCTTCGCGTGCGCCACGAACTTGGTGCTGCCGGCGTTGTTGACGAGGGCATCGATGCGGCCCCACTTGTCGAGCGCGGTCTGCGCCAGTTGCTTGCAGACCGCGTCGTCGGACACGTCGCCCTGCACTGCGACCGCCTCGGCGCCAAGCGCGACGCAGTCTGCGACCACCTTCTCTGCCATTTCGGCGCTTTTCGAGTAATTGATGACGACATTCCATCCGCGGCGCGCAAGCTCGCGCACGGTGGAGGCGCCAATGCCGGACGAGGAGCCGGTGACGATTGCAACGCGTTTTTCTTTGGACATGGGATTTCCTTGTTTATACCGTAGCCACGGCCGCCGACGGCGACCCCACCGCTCCCGGCAGCCGCAACGGCGGCGCCGTCAGCAGGAACCTGTTGCGTTTGTGGCTACGCAGCCAGTTGGCGAGTTCCGTCAAATACCACATCTCGCCCAGGTGGATGCCGTTCTTGAACAGGCAATGCTCGTGCAACGGCATCGCGGCATGCGGCCGCGGGTTGAAGATGCTGGCGGGGATGATTTCGACCGCGTAGTTGTCCGAGATGAGCACCGCGAGGCCGGAGTCGCTCACCCACTGGAGCAGCTTTTCATCGCGGCCGTCCAGGCCCGTGCCGGTGTTGTTGAGGAGCTTTGCGTCAGGCGCCTTGGCCAGCTCGAGGATCACGTCGACGAATCCGGTGTAGATGCACACCATGTCGCCCTTCTCCACCGCCACCTTGTCGGCTTCGAGCACGCGCATGAGGTCGTCGTAGCCGATCGGTTTCCTCTCTCGGCCGTAGTGCGCATGCAGGTCGATCATGACGCCGCGCCCCTGCGCGCCGTGCTCGGCGAGGTTCTGGATGCCCAACGCCTCGGCCCTGGCGCCCTCGTACTGCGCCCAGGGCTCGACGCCTTCCTTCTTCGGGGCGGGCTTGATGTGTTCCTTCGAGCGGAACCCGTTGTAGAAGACGATCTCCGGCGTGCCATCACCATCGGCATCGAAGAGGCTGCCCACATGCGCGAAGCTGTCCCATTGCGTGGAGTACTGCAGCGTCATCAGCACGACGTCGTCGCACACGACGTCGGTGACCTCGGGGTTGTCCTCGGCCATCGGGTAGCAGAAATTCTGCATGCCAGCGCCCTTGCCGGAGTCGCGGATCGTGGCGAACTGGCGCGGCGGCAGGCGGCGCGGATTCAGCACGCTGCCGCCAGGAAAATCGAGCGGCATCGAAAGGCAGAACGAGATCCCCTCCTTCACCTCGGCCACGCCCTGCAGCACTTTCTCGCGCGTCACGTAGTTCATGCGTCCGCGCTGGTCGTCGGGGCCGAACTCGCCCCAGTTGGATCCCGGCGGCCTTTGCTTCCAGCGTTGCACCATCTTCTCTCCCCTCATGAATAGCGTCAGGAATAACTGCGCGTCAGCCACTCGGCCACGAGCACCGGCTTGTCACCGCCTTCGCGTTCCACCGACACGTTCCATGTATTCTGCACGCCGTTGCCCGCAATGGACTCGTATTTCGCAAGGACGAACCGCGCGCGGATCCGCGAACCCGAGGGCAATGGCGCGGTGAATCGCACCTTGTTCAGGCCATAGTTGACGCCCATCTTTCGCTCATCGAACGAAAACGTCGACTCGATCAGGTGCGAGAGCAAGGACAGCGTCAGGAACCCGTGCGCGATGGTCGTGCCGAACGGCCCCGATTTCGCCTTCTCCGGGTCGATGTGGATCCATTGCGGGTCGTCGATGGCCTTGGCAAAGAGGTCGATGCGCTCCTGTGCGACGGTGAGCCAGGGTGAAACCCCGATCTCCTCGCCTACGCGGCCGGAGAGGTCGCCTACCGCCAGTTTGCGTTCGGATAGATGCGCGCTCATGCTTTGCCTTTCAAAATGAATTTCCTGATTTCCGAATTCACGAGGTCGGGCTTCTCGTCCGTTACCCAGTGCGTCGCGTCCGGCACGCGCACCACCTCGACGCCCGGCACCACTTCGTCGATCCCATCGAGGATCGAAGGCAGCAGCGCGCGGTCCTTCTCGCCCCAGATCACCAGCGTGGGCACCTTGACCACGAAATCCTTCGCTTCGAGCTTGAGCTTACCGGCGCCCGCATCGTCCGCCGTCGGCGGATACAGGGGCGAGGCGCGATAGTAATTCAGGCTGCCGGTGAGCGCGCCGGGCTGCGACCACGCTTGGACATAGGCGGCCTTGTCGGCCTCGAGCGCCGGCCCCGGCGAGCGATCGGCAAAGCGCATCTTCAGCAACCGCTCGAAATTGTTCTCCGAGAGGACTCGCTCGGCCTTCGGGTCGCGCAGGAGCAGCATGTATTCGCTTGCCTTTTGCTGCGCCGGGCTGTTGGAGAGTTCCCGCCAAAAAAGGTAGGGATGCGGCGAATTGATGATGACAAGGTGCGACAGCAATTCCGGTTGCGTCTGGGCAAGCGTCCACGCGACCGCGCCTCCCCAGTCGTGCGCAACCAGCACGAACTTGTCCTGCGTGAAGGTGCGCGCAAGCTGGCGGATGTCCTCGACCAACACCTTGGCGCGGTAGTCGCGCACCTCCGCCGGGCAGTCCGACAGGTTGTAGCCACGCATGTCCGGCGCGACCGCGTGATAGTCGCGGCCGAGGTCGAGGAGCTGCTTTTCCCAGCAGCGCCAGAACTCGGGAAAGCCGTGCAGGAACAGGACGAGCCTGCCGCTGCCGGCCGACTCGTAGTGCAGGCGCACGCCATTGACCTGCGCGTAGCCGGTTTGCCGTGCGTCGTTCATTCCAGGCACCGGGTCACTCCCTGCGCGATTGCGTTCGCGATGAGGGCTTGTGTTTCGGGCCGGGCGAGCCGGGCCTCTTCATTGCGGTTGACGATCACCCCGGCCTCGAAAAGCAGCGCCGGCGTGGTTGCATGCTTCGCCACCGCGAGATTGTCGAAATAGTGCACGCCATTGGTCTCGTCGGCAAACGGCCGGGCCTCGCCCAGCACCGGGTCGGCATGGTAGAGCGAACGCGTGAAGCCTGCCTTGAGCATCTGCGCGCCGATCGCCGAGGCGCACGCCAGACTTTTTGTGACCTGCGGGTTGGTGCGTGAAACGAAAAGAGAGAACCCGGCAAACTTGTCCGCCACCGGCAGGTATTGCTCCTGCACCGAATCGTGGTGGATCGACACGAAAAGGTCGGCGCCGCGCGCGGCCTTCACCCGCTCGTACAGGTCGGCAAAGTCGCCGCGCTCGCCGATCATGCGCACGCGAAGGCCGGCCGCCTCTAGTGTTTCACGCACCTTGAATGCGAGGGCCTTGTTGTATTCGAACTCCGGCACGCCGGTGACCGAGATGACGCCGGGCTTTTCGAGGAAATGTCCGACGTCGAGCGCAACCTCCGGCGCGGTTGCGCCAACCGCCGCAGCCGCCGGCAGACAGGCAGCGACGAGCGCGAGCCACCGGCGCATTTCAGAACCGGGAGAAATCGGGCTTGCGCTTCTCGAAGAAGGCCTGCATCGCTTCCTTGGCCTCCGGGGAGCCGAGTTGCGCGCGGAATTTCTCGCCCTCGGCGGCCATGGCTTCCCTTACGGCGGAAGCGTGGCGCGATTTCATCAGCGCCTTGGTCATGCGCACCGACGAGGGCGGCAATGCGGCGATGCCTTCGGCCACTTCGACTGCGTATTCGAGCAGGTCGCCATCGGGCACGATCTCGGTCACGATGCCCGCAGCGAGCGCTTTCTCGGCCGTAAACGGCTTGCCGAGGAGGAGCAGCTCGGCGGCGCGTTGGTAACCGGCGAGCATCGGCAGGAGCAGGCTCGACGCGGCTTCGGGCACCAGGCCGAGGGTCACGAACGGCATCTGGAACCGGGCGTTCGGCGCGGCGTAGACGAAGTCGCAGTGCAGGAGCATCGTCGTGCCGATTCCCACCGCCGGCCCGCCAACCGCGGCGACGATCGGTTTGGTGGCGCTGGCAATCGCCTGCAAGAACTGGAACACCGGCGAGTTGTCGCCGGCCGGCGGTCGCTCGAGGAAATCCTTGAGGTCGTTGCCCGCAGTGAAGCAGTCGGGCTTGCCGTGGATGAGGACCACGCGCACCTGCGGGTCCGCCTCTGCGGCGCGCAGCGCATCGGCCATCGCCTGGTACATGTCGGCGGTGATCGCGTTCTTGCGTTCGGCGCGGTCGATCTCGATCGAGAGGACGCGGTTGCTGTTGTTGACTTTGACGTGTGTGCTCATGGGTTACTCGAGGATGGCAATGCGGTTGCGTCCCGCGTGCTTCGCATCGTACAGCGCGGTGTCCGCGCGGTGCAGGACCTGGTCGATGGCCTCGTCCTTGCGGAACCCGGCGACGCCCATCGACACGGTCAACGAAAGGCCGGGGGCAAGAGCCCCCCAGTCGGCCGCCGCGAGCCCGGCCCGGATGCGCTCCAGCGCCGGCCCGGCATCGCCCGGCCGGGTCGCGGTGAGGATCAGCAGGAACTCCTCGCCGCCATAGCGCCCGAAAACGTCGGTGTCGCGCATCGTCGACTGCACGGTCGAGGCGAACTTGCGCAGCACCTCGTCGCCGACGCCGTGGCCGAACGTGTCGTTGACGACCTTGAAGTGGTCGAGGTCCATCATCGCCACGCTCAAGGGGGCCCCGGTGCGCTCGGCGCGGTTGCGCTCCTGCTCGAGCCGTTCGGTGAGCGTGCGGCGGTTGTAGGCCTTGGTGAGCTCGTCGTAGTGCACCAGTTCCTGCACCTGCTCGAGCGATGCGGCCAGCTTGCGGCGCCCTTCGGCCAGGCGGGTGCGCAGTTCGTTGGCGTAGATGCTCAGAAAAAGGCACCGGCCCAGGATCGCGGTGAAGCACAGCCAGGTCACCGTGGTTTCGGCCGCATTGGATGCGGCAAACCCGGCGCTCGCGCCCACTTGCCAGAAAGTGAACCCCACCACGGCGGCGCTGGAGGCCAGGAGGATCAGCGAATTGCGCAGGCTCATCCAGAGGACGCCGAACGCGAACACCGTGAACAGGTTGATGAGGAACGGGAACGCGATGCGCGGCGCGAGGCACACCACGAGCACCTGCACGCCCACGGCCGCGAGCGCCTGCGGCAGGATCAGGTTGCGGTCGCCGAACCTGAGGTTCAATCCGCTGGCATACAGCGCATACATCGATGCGCACACAACGGCCGCGGCGGCGGCGTGGACGCCCAGCATATGCGCCGGAAGCGTTCCTGCAAGCACGAACAAGCCCACGAACAGCGAATCGAGCGCATAGGACGCGGCCGCGTAGGCGGTCCATCGGATGCGTTCCTTCTGGGCGCGCTCGCCGGCACGCGACGCCCTCAGCGCTTCCTCGAGCTTGTCCTCGCCCTCGACCACGCGCGGCGCCCGTCAGCCCGGGAGACGGTAATCCTTCATCTCGCCGCGCAAGGTGAGCTTCGAGAGCTTGCCGGTGGCGGTGTGCGGCAGCTGCTCGACGAACACGACGTCCTCCGGCATCCACCACTTGGCGATCTTGCCCTCGTAGAACTTGAGCAGCTCCTCCTTGCTGACCGTCGCCCCCGGCTTCCTGATCGCCACGACGATCGGGCGCTCGTCCCACTTGGGATGCTTGACGCCGATGACCGCGGCTTCCTGGATGCCCGGATGCGCGACCGCGATGTTCTCGAGGTCGATCGAGCTGATCCATTCGCCGCCGGACTTGATCACGTCCTTGGACCGGTCGGTGATCTGCATGTAGCCGTCCGGGTCGATCGTGGCCACGTCGCCGGTGGGAAACCAGCCGCCGAGCAAAGGGTCGCCGCCCTCGTCCTTGAAGTACGAGGAGGTGACCCACGGGCCCTTAACGAGCAGGTCGCCGAAAGCCTTGCCATCGTTCGGCAGCGTGTTGCCGTCGGTGTCGACGATTTTCATGTCGACGCCGAAGATCACCCGGCCCTGCTTGTACTGCACGGCGTTGCGCGCTTCCTTGTCGGCCTTCGCGTGCTTGCCCTTGAAGGTCGCCACGGTGCCCAGCGGGCTCATCTCGGTCATGCCCCAAGCGTGCAGCACCTTGACGCCGAACTCGTCCTGGAAGCTCTTGATCATCGCCGGCGGGCAGGCCGAGCCGCCGATGACGGTGGACTTCAGGGTGGAGAACTCGAGCTTCTGCTGCTTCATGTAGTTGAGCAGCCCGAGCCACACGGTGGGCACGCCGGCGCTCATCGTGACGCCTTCGTTCTCGAACATCTCGTGCAGGCTCTTGCCGTCGAGATGCTGGCCGGGGAACACGAGCTTGGCGCCCATCAGCGCGCAGCTGTAGGGCAGGCCCCAGGCGTTGACGTGGAACATCGGCACTACGGGCAGGATCGTGTCTGCGGCCGAAAGGTTGAGCGCATCCGGCAGCGCGGCCGCATAGGCGTGCAGCATCGTGCTGCGGTGGCTGTAGAGCACACCCTTGGGGTTGCCAGTGGTGCCGGAGGTGTAGCACAGGCAGGAAGCGGTCTTCTCGTCGAAAGTCGGCCACTCGAGCTGGTCGTCGTTGGCGTCGATCAGCTCTTCGTAGCACAGCAGGTTCGCCATCGCCGACTTCGGCATGTGAGCCCTGTCGGTCATGACCACGAAATGCTTCACCGACTTCAGGCTCGGCGCGACCTTTTCCAGCAGCGGCACGAAGGTCAGGTCGACGAATAGCACCTTGTCCTCTGCGTGGTTGGCGATGTAGACCACCTGCTCCGGAAACAGGCGCGGGTTGATCGTGTGGATCACCGCGCCCGAGCCCGCCACCGCGTAGTAGATCTCGAAGTGCCGGTAGCCGTTCCAGGCCAGCGTCGCGACCCGGTCGTGCATCCCCACGCCCAGGCCCGCGAGGGCTTTGGCCAGCCGCCTGGAGCGCTTGTGGGCTTCGCGATAGTTGTAGCGGTGAAAATCCCCCTCGACGCGCTTGGACACGATTTCGGTGTCGCCATGGTGCCGGTCGGCGTGGCGAATGAGGTCGCTGATCAAGAGCGGCATGTCCATCATCAGGCCGTTCATGTTTGTCTCCTTAGAACTGTTGTTTGGAGCGAGGGTAGCGGGACTGGGCGGGGGAGTAAATAGGAATGCTCGTTGCCTACTTGACCGTCCGTGGAGCTCGCCTTCTGGGCCGCAGCGCCCCGTGGCCGAGAAGATTCCTGAGCGGCAGGCCGGTTTTCATCCGATAGATGTCGAAGTCGCGGTCGATCGACAGGACCGCGTCCACACCCAGCCGGGCACAGGCTTCGGCAAGCGTCGCATCGGCGAAATCGAACGGCAGGTCCCGGTACTTGCGGACGATCTCTATGACGCGCCGCAGGCTTCCGGGCGCGAACTCGACGAGCGCGAGGCCACCTCGCTCCACCCATTCGAGGAAGTCGAGCTGTGCCGCGTGGCCCACGCGGGCGGCAAGCAGGGCCGTGGTTTCGGTGACTACGGCGGCGGTGGTGAGGAGCCTCACGTCGGGGTGATCGCGTAGCCAGGCCGCGACACGCAGATGGTGCGCGTCGCTCCGGTCGAACAGCGCTAGCAGCGGCCCGCTATCCGCGAGCGCGGCGTTTCGCATCCGTCAGGCCCGAATAGAGTTCGCGCCGGCGAGTCGAGAGATCGTCGCGGCCGCTCGCATGGCGGCCGAAAAGATCCTTGCCGAGATCGTACGGCGAGCGGACCTGCGCGAGGTAGTCACGCAATGCCGCCTGCACCAACGCGCTCTTGGTGGTGCCATCGGCGGCGCAGCGCCGCTCGAGCGCCGCCTCGAGTTCGGGGTCGAGCTTCACGGTCAGGGTCATGGCAGGCGTCCGGGGGTGGATGGCGCGATAATACCAGAAGTAATACCAGACGCAGGCGGCCCGCCCGGCAATACCGGATAGGCCTGCGTCCGCATCGGCTTTCTCGCCGACAAGACGAGAACGACCACCGGTTCCGTGTCAGCGACTGCGCTTCGCACGGATCGCCCGCCGCGCTTCGGCCTTCGCGTTCGCGGCAACCGGTCCTGGCGGCGACCTGTCGCACCCGATCACCCCAAGCCGCGCGGCTATCTCGTATGAACTTGCCTCGGGCTTGCGCGCGAGATTGGTCGCGACCGCCGATTTGGCATTGCGCCGGCCTGTGGAGCGGGCGCCGCTCATACCCGCGGAATCGACGGCGGGATCTCGACTTCGGCGACGAACGCGCTGCGGGCCAAGGCGCCTTCCGGGCCGATGAAGGACACGCCTTCGCGCGCGCGGACCAGCCAGACTTCCCGTGCCCCGGCGGCGAGAAATGCCTTCACCTTGGCATCGGTTTCCTTGATGCTGTTCGACGGCGAGAGGACCTCTACACAGATCTCAGGAGCGCGTCCAAACAGCGTATTGGCGGCCTGCTCCTGCACGAATTCAGACGAACCCCAGGCGACATCCGGCACCCGCACGCCGGCCGCCGTCAGAATGGAGCACCCCGTATAGACCAAGCCATCGCGCAGCCTCTCGCCCAGAAAATGCGCCAGGTGGGCCTGCACCGCGCCATGCCAGTTGTTGGCTGGGCGCATCTCGATCGTCCCCTCCGCATTCAACTCGACCTTGTACGGAAGATCCCGAAGGCTTTCGTCATTGACGACCTCCGCCCAGCGTGCGACGAGCATTTCCCGTTTGCCGATGGTGCCCATGAGCCACTCTACGCCTGGCTCTAGCTCGGGCGCCGAGTCGCCGGCCAGTTCGTCACCTTCAGTCCCGGAACGCGCGAAAACTCGTCCAGATTGCGGGTCACCAGCCGCAATCCGGCCGCGCGCGCGTGTGCGGCGATCAAGAGGTCGTTGGCCCCGATCGGCCGACCGAGACGTTCAAGATGAGCGCGGATCTCTCCATAGTGACGGTCCGCGCCTGCTTCCAAGGGCAGCACGGCAAGTGCTTGCAGGATGCTCTCCAGTTGGTCGGTCAACCGCGGGGAGCCTTTCTTCGCCGCGCCGTAACGCAGCTCGCAGGCCACGACGATGCTCGTGCAAACCGCCTCGTCACCCGTCCGGGCAATGCGCCGCGCAACAGCGCCGCGCGGATCGCGCACCAGATCGGACACGATATTGGTGTCCAGCAGGTATCGATGCACGGCCTTCTTCACGGTCTACAGATCGACTGGTTCGGGTGCACGGTCGCGCACCCCGGGCATCGATTCTTCCAGCGGCCGCAGCGTTTCAAGCACCGCGAGAAGCGACCGGGGTTTTGCCGGGCGAAGGACGAGCGCGTCGCCCTCGCGGGTAAGCAGCGCTTCGCTTCCCGGCAACTCGAATTCCCGGGGAATGCGCACGGCCTGGTTGCGGCCGTTGCGGAACAGACGGACGTTGCGCGATTCCATTAAATTTCCCAGCCTATGCCATGGCCTATGCTAACACGAAGTATCGGCTGTTCGTGTGACGACCTCGGTCCAGGGACGGCGGCGCCGCCGTTCCGTCTTCGGAACGCAAGCGGCGCCGCGTGCCAGCGGTGCACCCGCAGCTCACCTTCTGCATGCACCGCCCTTCTCATCATGACCGGCCCTGGACGCCCTTGGCACACCCGCGCGCTCGGTGGAGTGCGCGGCTCAGGCACTTCGAGCGTACTGGCGAGACGAAAACCCGAGTTGTTGTTGCGGTTATCGGTCGTGTTCCTATTGCGCTTCGCGGAGCGCACGTTGCGCGGGTTGTTGTTCCAGGACCCGCCGCGGATCACGCGCTGAGGAGAGGGGGCCGGCCAGGCCTCCGGACAGGGGCCACCGGTCGCGGGGCCGCCATCGCCCCACGCCGGATCGAACCACCCGCCCCGGAAGATCGCGTGGCGCAGTCTGGCGTTGTCCGCGTGCCGGGCATGCGCCACCCATGAATTGATCCGCTGTACCACTTCTCTCGTATCGACGCTACCCGCGCGCCAGCGATCGCGCAGACCGCGCAGGCGGTTGCGAAAACGCCGCACGTTGTCTGCGGGCAGCCTGCGCGCGCCGCCGGGATGGAGCACGAATCCGAGAAACTGCGCGGGGTCGCCGGTCAGCACGATCCGGGTTTTGCGCGGATGCAACATCAGGCGCCTTTGGGCGAGAAACTTTTCGATGCGCTCCCGCCAGTCGGCCAATACACCAGGATCGTCGTGAAACAACGCGAAGTCGTCCACATAGCGCACGTAGCCCTTCGTTCGCAGTACTTCCTTTGCGAAGTGATCGAGCGCGTCGAGGTACACGTTGGCGAAGAACTGGCTGGTCAGGTTGCCGATCGGCAGTCCGCGCCGGCGCTCGAACGGCGTGAACAGGTCGTCGCCCGGGAAATAGGCATTCACCGCCTCCTGCGGGTTCGAGCCGTCCACGATCCTGTCCAGCAGCGCGAGCGTGTCGCGGCAGGCGATGCGCCTTCGCAAATCGGCTTTCAGCACCGCATGGTCGATCGAGGGAAAGAACCGGTAGATGTCGCAGCGGAGTACCTGGCCGAACCGGTCGCGGTACTGCTCGAAGCGCGCCACCGCGCGGTGCGAACCCTTGCCTTGCCGGTTGGCGTAGCTGTCGGCGATGAAGCCTCGTTCGAACAGCGGCTCGACCACCGCGCACACGGCGTGGTGCACGACGCGGTCGCGGAACGGCGCGGCCGAGATGAAGCGCTCCTTGGGGTCCTTGACCAGGAACGTGGTGTAGCCGCCGGGACGATAGCTGCCGTCGAGCAACTGCCCCTCCAGCCGCAATAGTTCCTTCTCCAGATTCGCCATGAACGCCGCGGCGCCCGGCTTCTTGCGCTTGCCCTTCACGGCTCCCTTCGCCGCCGCGTGCAGCGCGCGAAACGAGGCGATGGCCGGGAAAAGACCGTCAGCCCGCATGCTCCAAAGCTCGTTTCATGTGGACTTGGACCGCTCAAGCCGGCGGCGCCGGGAACTCGGCCACCGCGACGGCGCGATCGATGGCGACGACTTTCCGCAGCGCCTTGATCCGCTCGATCTCATGCAGGGTCCGTGCGGTGAAGTACGACTCGCCGCAATGCGGGCAAGACCACAGGGGAATGCGTTCGATCACCAGGAGCGACGCGCCCTGGCCGAAACTGCGAGTGACTTTTCGTAGTTCGACCCCCTTCTTGGAGCATGACGCGCAAACGGTCTTAGGCAAGGTAGACGGTGATGACGAAAAGCGTGCCACTTTGATTGAATTTGACGACCGCTTCGGCCGGCCTGTCGTCGCTCGTGCGCCCTTGGATAACGAGCTTGCTTTCGCGCGTTCCGGTGTCGCGCTGGCGCGCGATGATCGTGCCCGTGAGGAGGAGGGTTTCGAGATCGAGGATCGTGAGTTCGTCATCGTCGAGTTCTTCCGCGGCGTGAAGCGAAACGGCATAGTCGAGGGAGCGAACGCAATCGCGAACGTGGCTGATCGAACGCCGTGTTCCCGCCATGTTTTGATTGTAACGTATTGCCTGTCGAGTGCCTGTTTGCGCCGCCTACGGAGCGCAAGCGGGCCCCGCTCGGCTCGATCAGTCAGCTCGCCGCGGCATCGTGCGCCTTCTTCCAGCCGCCGACCATGCGGCCGATTTCGTCGAGGGCTCGCGCCGCGCGCTCGTAGCGCGCGAGGTCAAGGTGGCGAAGGTCGGTTGCGAGCCGGAACTGGAACCGAAGTTTCTCGATGCCGAGATTCGCCTGCGCGAGAAGCCGCACACGCTCCTTTGTTGTGTAGGTCGCCTCGACAAATCGCTCCAACACGTCCATCGCGGTGGACTGGATACGGTCGCCGAGCAGGAATTTCTGGCTGCGCGGGAATTTTTCGACCGCCGGGACCAGCCACAGCATGAATCGGTACATGGCTTCGAGCGCGGGTCCCGTCCGCCTGGCGGCTTCGCGTTTTGGTTCCGGCATTTTCGACTCCTTCAAAAAAATTCGGCCGCGCGGAGCGCGGCAAGAGGTAAAGAGGCAAAGACCCAGGAGGTTACTGCTCGAGCGTCCTGGCGAGACGAAAACCCGAGTGGTCGTAGCGGAGATCGGAAGCGGACCTATTGCGCTTCGCGGAGCGCACGTAGCGCGGGTCGTAGTTCCAGGACCCGCCGCGGATCACGCGCTGAGAACAATTCCCAGACGCGCATACGCTCCCATTGATCGGTGCGCCGTTGTAATTTCCATTCCAGCAATCCTCCGTCCATTCCCAGACATTGCCGAGCACGTCGAAGAGCCCGAATCGATTCGGCTTGAACGAACCGACCGGTGCCGGAAACCAGTGCCCGTCGTTGCAATTGTGCTTGTTGCTCCAACTACTCCGGTCATGGGTCGTTTGATCCGCCACGTTCGCGTATTCGCATGCCTGATCCGCGTCGTCGCCCCAGTACCTCGCGGCCGTCGTGCCCGCGCGCGCTGCGTACTCCCACTCCGCCTCCGTCGGAAGGCGGTACTGCTGACCGGTCTTCTTCGATAGCCATTCGACAAAGGCACGGGCGTCGTTCCAACTGACGCACACCACGGAGTGTGTGCCGGACTGTTCGTAGCCGGGCGATCGCCAACTCCGACCCGGACGCCTTTCGAACCTTCCGTCCAACTTTTCCCACGCGCGGCATCCCTGCGCGCCGGTATTCTTCTCCGCGTCCGTCTTATACCCGGTCTCGTCGGCAAACCGCCGGAACTGCGCGACCGTGACTTCTGTCCTGCCCATCACAAACGCATTCGCGATCGTCACCCGATGCTGCGGCCCCTCGTCGTCGTGCCGCCCGGCCTCCGACGCAGGTGAACCCATCGTAAACGCCCCGCCGGAATCACCACCATGCGCTGGCAATCGGGACAATCCTGAAACACCGAGCCGGGCTTGCGCGCAGCCTGCTTCGCCTCATCGGCTTTCTTCGCGGGATCGGCCCTGGCCTTCTCATCGGCGGCCTTCTTCGCCGCGAGTTCGGCCTTCTTCTTGTCTTCGTCCTCCTTCTTCAGCGCGAGCGCCTATCGGCGGAATCCCGTTCTTCTTCGGCCCGGTGATCGGCGCATTGGTGTTCGTCTTTTTCGTGGTCGCGTTGTCCGGCTTCACCAAGGCCTGGCTGCTTTACCTCGGCCTCTTTTTCCTCGCCATGGTGCTGTACGCGCCCGGGGGCCTGGCCTCGCTGCTGCTCATGCAGATCCCCGTGATCCGCGCCCGGCGCTTCGGCGAGCTGGTGGTGCCCTACTTGCTGGCCGGCGGCGCGGCGTTGGTCGCGCTCGCGGGCCTGATCGGCATCGTCGAAATGGTGTACCGGCTCTCCGAGCAGGGCGCGAGCACGGTCCTCACGGCGTTCGGCGTGTCGTTCGACGCGACCTCCGCGACGCCATGGGCCGCCTTCGGCCTGATGCTGGGCGGCGGCCTCGTGGCGCTCCGCTACGCCGCGCGTCTGGTCGGCGAGCGCTGGGGCGCGATCCAGTCCGATCTGCAGGGGCGTGCGGCATGAGCCCCTCGGCAACGGCGCCGGCGATCGAGCTGCGCGACGTGCACAAGAGCTTCGGCAGCACGCGGATCATCCAGGGCGTCTCGTTGTCGATAGAGCAAGGCGAGCGCCACGCCATCATCGGCCCCAACGGCGCCGGCAAGTCCACGCTCTACAACCTGATTTCCGGGCGCTTCCCGGTGTCCTCCGGGTCGATCTGGCTCAACGGCGAGGACATCACCGGCCTGAAACCGTACGAGATCAATCGCAAAGGGCTGTCGCGCAGCTTCCAGGTCACCAACATCTTCCACAACATGACGGTCTACGAGAACATCCGCTGCGGCGTGCTGTGGTCGCTCGGCTACAAGTATTCGTTCTGGGACCGCATCAACGGGCTGGCCGAAGTGCGGCGCCGCGCCGAGGAAGTCATGGAGAAGATCGGCCTGGAAAAGCGCCGCGCCCTGCTTGCGGGTGTGCTCACCTACGCCGAGCAACGCGCGCTGGAAATCGGCGTCACCATTGCCGGGGGCGCCAGCGCGATCCTGCTCGACGAGCCGACCGCGGGCATGAGCCGGTCGGAGACCGCGCGGGCGGTCGAACTGGTGCGCACGATCACCGAGGGCCGCACACTAATCATGGTCGAACATGACATGGGCGTGGTTTTCGACCTCGCCAACCGCATCAGCGTGCTGGTCTACGGCGAAATCATCGCCACCGGCAAGCCGGCGGAAATCCGCGCCAACCCGGCGGTGCAGGAAGCCTATCTTGGCGGCCTGCACAAGGATGACGCTCATGCTTGAGGCCACCGATCTCCACGCGTACTACGGCAAGAGCCACATTCTGCATGGCGTCAACCTGAGGGTGGGCGAGGGCGAGATCGTCAGTCTGCTGGGCAGGAACGGCGTGGGCCGCTCGACCACGATCAAGGCGATCATGGGCATGGTGGACTGCGCCGGGTCGGTGAAATTCCGCGGCGAGGAGATGGTCGGCCTCAAGGCCTACCAGGTGGCGCACAAGGGGCTGGGCTACGTGCCGGAGAACCGCGACATCTTCCCAACGCTGACGGTGCGCCAGAACCTGCTGCTCGGGCAAAAGGGCAACCAGGAGTCCGCGCGCTGGAAGATGGAAGACATGTTCGAGCTTTTTCCCCGCCTGAAGGAACGCGCCGACACGCAGGCCGGCGTCCTCTCGGGAGGCGAACAGCAGATGCTCACTCTGTGCCGCACGCTGATGGGCGACCCGGCCCTGGTGATGATCGATGAGCCCACCGAGGGCCTGGCGCCCAAGATCGTCGAGCAGGTGGCGCGCCTGTTTGAGGAGATCCGAAAGCGCGGAGTGTCGATCCTGCTGGTGGAGCAGAAGCTGGCCATTGCGCTCGACATCTCCGAACGACTGTACGTCATGGGCCACGGCAGCATCGTCTTCGAAGGCAAGCCGCGCGATGTGAGAGAGGATGCCGCCATGCGAAAGGAGTGGCTGGAGGTTTAGTCGCTCAGATCTCACTGTCCTGAATCGTCAGCGCGCTTTAGTCGCGGCAAGACCTTTCAAAGTCATGATTTCAGTCCGTTTCATGGGAACAGAATGTTGTTCCCATTACGGGAACTTTGCGCTACAATTTCGGCATCATGAACCCCAAGAACACGGATGCGGATCGTCGGGCGCGACAAGCTCGATGAGTTTGCAGGCGCACATCCAGACGCCCGCTCATGGATCGAGAACTGGCTTGCCGTTACAGAGGCAGCCCAATGGCGTACGCCCCAAGAAATCAAGGCGCTGCATTCGTCGGCGAGCTTTTTGCCGGAACGACTCGTGATCTTCAACGTAAAGGGCAATCATTACAGACTCGAAGTGCAGGTTGCCTACAACACGGGTTTGGTAATTGTCCGTTGGGCTGGGACGCACGCCGAGTACACGAAACGCAATACAGAAAAGTGAACATGGAACTTCGACTCATCAAGAGCGACGAGCAATACCGCGCTTATCTCACCGAGGTAGACCGGCTCGCGACTGACGATCCCCTGCCGGGAACGTCTGAGGGTGATCGACTCGAACTCCTTGCGAAGCTGGTCGAAGACTACGAGAAAGAACGGTTCAGTTTCGCTCGACCCGATCCGATCGACGCCATTCTTTACCGCATGGAAGAGCAAGGGCTGCGCCAGAAGGATCTCGCTCCCATGGTGGGCGGCAAGAACCGGGTTTCCGAAATCCTGTCACGCAAGCGCCCTCTTACGCTTTCGATGATTCGAGCATTGAGTGATTCGCTTCATATTCCCGCTGACCTGCTGATCAGGGAACCCGAGCCGCCTTCGTATGGTAGAGACGCGCTCGAAGAGACGATTGGAGACGACATTGCGCTACCTTATTTGATGAAGTCAGGGTGGTTCGGCGATGAGGCGATATCCGAGGCAGCGATGACCGCAGTCGTGCAACGCTACCTCAGCCCCCCCGCAGGGCCCCTATATCTGCGACGCACGGTAACCTACGGTGCGACGCCAGATACAAATAAAACGAAATTGCGATTGTGGGTCAGCAAGGTTCGCGACCTCGCCTTGAATTCACGCAAAGAGCGCGGCGTATGGAATCCAGACACGCTGAACGAAGAATTTCTTTCCTATGTCGCGAAGCTGAGTTGGACGGAGAAAGGGCCAAAGCGCGCGCAGGAATTTCTTGCCGAGAAAGGGATCGCACTCGTCGTGTGGCCCGGGCTGCCGCAAACGAAACTCGATGGCGCCGCGATGCACGATGCGGATGGCGCGCCGATCATTGGCATCAGTATTCGCAACGATCGGCTCGACAGCTTCTGGTTCACACTTCTGCATGAGCTGGCCCACGCGTGGAAGCATCTTGCCGAACACGATATCGCGATTACCGACGAAAATCTGGAGGACGGTCAGGACGACGACTCCAAAGAAGTCGAAGCAAACCGGATTGCCAGAGACGCGTTCATCCCTCGGTCGCTCTGGAAGCGATCCGAAGCGTACTTGCGTCCTTCGCAGGAAACAGTATTCGCATTTGCCAATCAACTGCACATCAGCCCGGCGATCGTCGCGGGGCGTTTGCGCCGCGAGAAGACCGGCTACAACACCTTGAGCAAGCTCGTCGGCAATCGACAAGTGCGCAAGCTTTTCCCGGAAGTGAAGTGGGGATAAGCCTAGTCGCCTGAAAACAAGGGAGGATGGCCTTTCCGGTAGTCCTGACGTTCATTCGGTAGCCCAGCTTTAGCGTTAAAATTGCCATCCTCGATATCGACCGCGCGCCTGCTAGAAGGCGCGGCAGAATTTTCCTCCCGGGAGACCCGTAATGAGCGACGCAACAACCTATTCCGTCCATGACGGCATCGCCGTCATTGTCATGAACAACCCGCCGGTCAACGGCCTGGGCAGCGTGCTGCGCCCCGGCATCGTCGAGGGCATGAAGAAGGCGGAAGCCGATCCCGCCGTGAAGGCGCTGGTGATCATGGGTACGGCCAAGGCGTTCTCCGGCGGCGCGGACATCCGCGAGTTCAACACGCCGAAGTCGTCGATGTCTCCCACGTTGCCCGAAATCAATGACGCGCAGGACGCATTCAAGAAACCGATGGTCGCCGCGATCGGCGGCTTCGCGCTCGGCGGCGGCCTGGAACTCGCGCTGGGCTGCCACTACCGCGTGGCACTCCCCAAGACCTTGTTGGGACTTCCCGAGGTCAAGCTCGGCATCCTGCCCGGCTCCGGAGGCACGCAGCGCCTCCCGCGCGTGGTCGGCGCGGCCGAAGGCGTGAAGATGATGACCACCGGTAATCCCGTGCCGGCCGAGAAAGGCCTGCCGCTCGGGCTCATCGACGAGATCGTGCAGGGCGACCTGCTCGAAGGCGCGCTCGCGTTCGCGAAGAAGCTCGTTGCCGAAGGCAAGGGGCCACGACGTATCCGCGACCTCGCGGTGAAGGTGGACGGCGACCCGAAGACGTTCTTCGAGGCCGCGCGCGCCGAAGTCGGCAAGGCTTCGCGGGGTTATCCGGCGCCGCTGGAAATCGTCGCTTGCGTCGAGGCCGCGGTGAACCTGCCGTTCGACGAAGGCCGCAAGGAAGAGCGCCGCAGGTTTGCGGGTCTGGTGGAAGGCAACGAGTCCAAGGCCCTGCGCCACATGTTCTTCGCCGAGCGCCAGACGTCCAAGATCCCCGATGTGCCCGACGACACGCCGACCCGCAAAATCGAAAAGGCAGCCGTGATCGGCGCCGGCACCATGGGCGGCGGCATCACGATGAACTTCGTAAACGTCGGCATCCCGGTCACGATCATCGAGATGAAGCAGGACGCCCTCGACCGGGGCATGGCCACCATCAAGAAGAATTACGCGAACACCGTTTCCAAGGGCCGCCTCAAGCAGGAAGAAATGGACAAGCGCATGGCGCTGATCACGCCGGCGCTCGACATCGCGGCCGGCAAGGACGCCGACATCGTGATCGAAGCGGTGTTCGAACGCATGGACGTCAAGCAGGAGATCTTCAAGAAGCTCGACGCCCTGATGAAACCCGGCGCGATCCTAGCCTCCAACACCTCGACGCTGGACGTGGATGCGATCGCGGCGGTGACCAAGCGCCCGCAGGACGTGATCGGCACGCACTTCTTCTCGCCGGCCAACGTGATGCGCCTGCTGGAAGTGGTGCGCGGCAAGGCCACCGGCAAGGATGTGCTGGCCACGACCATGGCGCTTGGCAAGAAGATCAAGAAAGTGCCGGTGGTCTCCGGCGTCTGCGACGGCTTCATCGGCAACCGCATGATCGAGAAGTACGGCCAGCAGTCGCTCTTCCTGCTTGATGAGGGTTGCAGCCCGCAGCAGGTCGATGCCGCCGCGCAGAAATGGGGCCTCGCGATGGGGCCGCTCGCGATGGGCGACATGGCGGGCCTGGACATCGGCTGGGAGATCCGCAAGCGCCGCTATGTCGAGCGCCCGAATTTCGTGTACTCCAAGGTCGGCGACAAGATCGCGGAACTGGGCCGCTACGGCCAGAAGACCGGCAAGGGCTGGTACCTCTACGAAGCCGGCAACCGGAAACCGGTCCCCGACCCCGAGGTCGAGAAGATCATCGCCGACTACCGCAAGGCGAACAACATTCAGGCGCGCCAGATATCGGACGAGGAGATCGTCGAGCGCCTGATTTACGCGCTGGTCAACGAGGCGGCCTACATCCTCGAGGAAGGCATTGCGCTGCGGGCCTCCGACATCGACATGGTGTACCTCACCGGCTACGGCTTCCCGCCGTACCGCGGCGGCCCGATGTTCTACGCCGACACCGTGGGCCTGCCCAAGGTGCTCGCCTCGATCGAGAAGTTCCAGAAAGGCTACATGGGCGAAGTCTGGAAGCCGGCGCCGCTCTTGGTGAAGCTGGCCGGGGAAGGCAAGAGGTTCAATGGATGAGAATCACTGCGACAGCATGGCTGCTCGCTTGCGCGATCGGCGCCGCCGGCGCCCTGTCGTCTCCGGCGCAGGCGCAGAAATCGGCAACCCGTGCCACCGACGGTTCTTTCGCCCCGCGCCACAACGCCGCGTTCCCCGGTGAGACAAAGCAGAGTACCCGGGAAAGCAAGACCGCTGCGGGTCAGGCTGTCACAACGCACCTGCGCGAGCTCAAGAGCGGCGACCGTTACTACGGCACGGCGTGGACTCCGGTCCCGTCGATGCCTCCGGAAGCCGCGGAACAAGCGAAACTGCTCGAAGTGGCCACGAACGAAGCACTCAGGACCGGCGGTCCGGGTGCAACCGTGGTTTCGAAGCAAGATGTCACAGTGAACGGCGTTCCCGGCCTGGCCTATGTGATCGACATGCCTGCATCGAACACGAGACTCCGGCAGCAGATCTTCCTGGTCACAGGCGTGCTCGTGGAGCAAACCTACACGGGTCCGGCGGGCGCCGAAACCCGGCGCGAAGCGAACCGGTTTTGCGATTCCCCCAGGCTCGTCCCCTGAAACCGCAGCCAGTATTCCTAAGAGGAGAAACACCATGACCGAAGCCGTCGTCGTATCCACCGCAAGAACGCCGCTGTGCAAGTCCTGGCGCGGCGCGCTCAACATGACCCACGGCGCGACCATGGGCGGCCACGTCGTCAAGGCGGCCCTCGAGCGCGCAAAGCTCGACCCCGGCGAAGTCGAAGACGTGATCATGGGCTGCGCCACGCCCGAAGGCGCCACCGGCGGCAACATCGCGCGCCAGATTGCGCTGCGCGCCGGCATGCCGGTGACGGTCTCCGGGATGACGGTCAACCGGTTCTGCTCGTCAGGGCTGCAGACCATCGCGCTCGCCGCGCAGCGCGTGCTCGCGGGCGAGGCCGATATCTTCGTGGCCGGCGGCGTCGAGTCGATCTCGTGCGTGCAGAACGAGGCCAACAAGCACATGGGGCAAGACTCGTGGCTCAAGGCGAACAAGCCGACCATTTACTGGAACATGCTGCAGACCGCCGAGTGCGTGGCCAAGCGTTACAACATCGGCCGCGAAGTGCAGGACCGCTACGGCGTGGACAGCCAGAACAAGGCGGCCGCCGCGCGCGAGGCGGGCAAGTTCAAGGACGAGATCGCCCCGATCACCACGACCATGAAGGTGATCGACAAGAACACCAACGTCGAGTCGACGCGCGAAGTCACCGCGTCGGATGACGAAGGCATCCGCCCGGGCACCACGTACGAAGGCGTGTCCAGCATCAAGCCGGTGTTCGAAGGCGGCGTCATCGCGGCGGGCAACGCGAGCCAGTTCTCCGACGGCGCGTCGGCGGCGGTGGTGATGAGCGACAAGGTCGCAGCGGCCAAGAGCCTCAAGCCGATGGGCATCTTCCGCGGTTTCGCGGTGGCGGGCCTCGAGCCCGACGAGATGGGCATCGGCCCGGTCTATGCCGTGCCCAAGCTGCTCAAGCGCGCCGGCAAGAAAGTCGAGGATATCGACCTGTGGGAACTCAACGAGGCCTTTGCCGTCCAAGTGATCTACTGCCGCGATAAGCTCGGCATTCCCAACGAACGGCTGAATGTCAACGGCGGCGCGATCGCCGTGGGCCACCCGTACGGCGTTTCCGGCGCCCGGCTGGTGGGCCATGCGCTGATCGAAGGCAAGCGGCGCGGCGCCAAGCTGGTCGTCGTCACGATGTGCATCGGCGGCGGCATGGGGGCGGCAGGATTGTTCGAAGTGGTGTAAAACGCCGGTGCGGTACATAAAAAAATAAGGGGCGTACCGCTGCCCCCGGCAAAGGGCGCTTCAGAAGGCGCCCTTTCCATTCCAAGGAGACGAAGCAATGAAGATCGGACTGAAATTATTGTGCGTTGCGGTTCTCGCGACACCCCTGGCGGGGCTCGCCCAGGCTTACCCGAACAAGCCCATCAGGATCATCGTGCCCTGGCCTCCTGGCCAGGCGACCGACCTCGCGGCGCGCATCGTCGCGGAAAAGCTGGCGGTCGCGCTCGGGCAGCCTTTCGTGGTCGAGAATAAGCCCGGCGCCGGCGGCGCAATCGGCACCGAGGCGGTGGTGAAGTCCCCCCCGGACGGCTACACGCTGCTCGCGGCTTCCAGCGGGCCGATCTCCATCATGCCCAACCTGCAGAAAACGCCCTACGAGCCGCTCAAGGACCTGGCGCCCGTCAGCCTGACCGCGATGGCGCCGTTCGCGTTGGTGGGGCGGCCGAATTTTCCGGCGGCCAACGCAAGAGAACTTGTCGCGCTGGTTCGCGCCAACCCGGACAAATACACGTTCTCCTCCTCGGGCACCGGCGCCACCGCGCACCTATTCTCGGAACTCTTCCACTCGATGGCGCAGATCAAGGCGCGCCACGTGCCGTACAAGGGCAGCGCTCCGGCGATGACCGACCTCATGGGCGGCCAGGTCGACTACACGATCGAGACGGTGGCCGCCGTGGTGGCCCACGTGAAGTCCGGCAAGCTCAAGGGCTACGGCGTGACGACCGCCAGGCGCAGCTCGGCGCTGCCCGAACTGCCGCCGCTGGCCGAAGCCGCGAACATCCCCGGTTACGACGCGGCGGCATGGATCGGCTACGCAGCCCCGGCCGGCACGCCGCGGGAGATCACCGCCCGACTCTCGGCCGAGATCCAGAAGGCGATGCTCGCGCAGGACCTCAAGGACCGCTACGTGACGCTCGGGATGGAGCCGGCGGCGAATACGCCGGAAGAGCTCGGCGCACTCATGCGGCGCGAGCAGGAGCGGTACGGGCAGATCATCAGGACGGCGAACATCAAGATCGAACAGTAGGGGACAAGAGCAGGGGGCGACTCAGGTCGTCTCCCCCCGCACCCCCCACTCCACGCCCGGTGCGCGATATTTTGACCAAACCAATTTCAGAGAATCGCGCCGTTATTGACTCTCCGGCTAGTTGATGTATCGACACCGATACATCAACTAGCCTAGTACTTCACCGTGCAGCCGTAGGAAACCGTGCTCGAAACCATCACCGGCTTGCCCGCCATCGCATCGCCGAGCGCGGCGCGCACGTAGTTCTTCGCGCCTTTCGTTTCCTCGAGGCTGGCCGAGCGGCGGTCGTCGATCGCGCCGGCATAGATCAGCTGGCCCCTGGGATCGATCACGTACATGTGCGGGGTCGTGGTGGCGCCATAGGCCTTGCCGACCTTGCTGTCCGGGTCGAGCAGCATTGCGGCGGGCGCGGCGTTTTTCTTCTTCGTCCAGGCCGCCATCTGCTCGGGGGTCTTGAACTCCGAATGCCCGGCGCGCGTCGAGTTGATCGACAGCCACGCGACGTTCTTGCCGCCGATCTCCTTCTGCAGGTTCGGCATGTTGGCGCTGTCGTAGTGGCGCTGCACGTACGGGCAATCCGGGTTTACCCATTCGAGCACGACATAGCGGCCCTTGAAATCGGCGAGCTTGACGGGCTTGCCGGCGACATCGCTCAGCGTGAATTGCGGCGCCGGCTGGCCGACCAGGGCCGTGGCAAAGGCCGGCATCGCCGAGAGCGACAGCGGGAGCAACAGGATCTGCAGGATGAATTTGAACATTGCGGGCCTCCATGGGTTAGGGTTCGTCAAAGTCCTTCCAGCGCGGCGAGGATGGCGCCGCGGGTCAGTAGTTCAGGCAATAGTCTAGCCTCTCCGCGCGGCGGATACAGCACGTAGACCGGCACCCCGTTACGGCCGAGCGCCGCCAGTGCGCGGGTGATTTCCGGGTCGCGCCGTGTCCAGTCGGCTCGCATCAGCGTCACGCCACGGTCGCGGAACGCCTGCTCGATGTCGGCCTGCCCGAGCACCAGCTGCTTGTTTACCTGGCAGGTCACGCACCAGGCCGCGGTAAAGTCGACGAACACCGGCCTGCCTTCGGCGCCGAGCGACGCGATGCGCGCCTCGGCGTAGGGCTCCCAGGCGCCCGCGGTCTTGACCTCGGCCCGCACCTCCTCCTGCGGCGCAACCTGCAGCGCGAAGACCCACGCCAGCCAGATCACGGTAGCGTAAAGCGGGATGGCGAGTACCTGCTTGAAGCGCACCATCCACGCGCCGGGTTTCGGCACCCACCGCAGCCAGCCCGGACGCAGGGCGAGCAGCACATACGGCGCTGCCATGCCCGCCCCCAGCGCGGTGAACACGCCCACCGCGTCAACAGCGTCTTCCGAAAGCGCGTATCCGAGCGCCGCCCCCATGAACGGCGCAGTGCAGGGCGAAGCGATCGCTACGGCGAGCACACCGGTGAAGAACGCATCCGCGTGGGCATTCTTCGGCCGGACCGAGGCGACCGACGAAGGCAGGAAGCTGCCGAACTCGAACACGCCGGACAGGTTGAGCGCCAGCACGAGGAAAAGCACTGCGAGGAAACCGACGAACACTGGCGACTGAAGCTGGAACCCCCAGCCAACTTCATGGCCAAGCGACTTGAGAACGATCAGCGCGCCGGCGAGCAGCCAGAACGACGCCAGCACCCCGAGCGCATAGAGCGCGCCATGGGTCCGCAGGGCGGCCGCATTCGCGCCGGCGTTCGCGCCCACATGCTTGCCCTCGATGAAGCCGAGCACCTTGATCGACAGAACCGGCAGCACGCAGGGCATCAGGTTGAGGATCAGCCCGCCGAGGAAAGCGAAGGCGAGCGCCAGCGCGAGGCCCGGCACCGCGCTATCTGAAGCGCCCCCGGTCACCGGCACGTCGATCTCGATCGGCCGCGGGCCGCCCACGAGCAGTCCCGAGACGCGGTTGAACGCGCCGGCCGGCTGTTGCGCGCGCGGGATCGAAAGCCGCGTGCCGTCGAACGCCTGTGCGCCGGCGTTGTGGATGCGCCCTTCGTCGAAAGGAAAGTAGGCTAGCTTCGCCAGCGTCGCTCCGACAGGCGGCTTCACTTCCAGGTCCACGCCATCGCGGGTGCGTGTCGCGGTGAAGAGCCACGAGGGGTCGACTTTCACTGGCAGCGCGGCGCGCACGCGGGCAATTGCATCCGACCACTTCGAGGGCGCACTAATGCCAACCGGAAGGTCCAGCATGAAGCGTGCGTCTTCCGGCACGCACCGCTCCTCGCTGCAGACGAGCCACTTGGCATGCGCCGTCAGCGTCGCGGTTCCCGCAGCGCCAGCGGGCACGGCGATATCGACGGGCAGGAGCACCTCGTTCTCGTAGCCGTAGTTCATCAGGTGCGCGGCGGGCAGGCGCTGCGGCGCGGGCCACAGGATACCGCCGGCCGAATAGCCGGGCGGCAGCTTCCATTCGATCTTCGTCGGCTCGCCCGAATCTCCGGGATTGCGCCAATAGGTGTGCCAGCCGGGGATCATCTTCAGGCGCAGCGCAACCGCAAGCGGCTGGCCGGGGACCGCAGCGATGCCGGCGGCCACGAGTTCCGCCTCGACGTGCTCGGTCCGCACCGGCGCGGCCGAAACGCTTGCGGCGAAGAACAGCAGGAATAGGAGACGGATCGAGGTCAAGGCCATGCCGCGAGTTTAGATAAGATTCGGGGATGCGAGCATTCCTTCTGAGCCTTCTGCTGATTGCCGCTTCGGGCGCGCTGGCCCACGACAATCCTTCGACCTCGGCAGCCGCCGAGCGAATGCGCGCGGCCACCGAGCGGCTGCTCGCCTCGATGCCGCAAGCCGAACGCGCCAAGGCGCTGCGGCCCTTCGAGGATCGCGACCGCCTGGACTGGCACTACACGCCGCGCAGCCGCAACGGCGTGTCCTTCAAGGACCTCGACGGCGGCGCTCGCGAGGTGATGCATGCCTTGCTCAAGCAGGCCCGGTCCGCGACCGGCCACGCCAAGTTGGTGAATATCATCGAGCTCGAGCTGGTGCTGAAGGAGATCGAGACTTTCGGACTCATGCGCGACCCCGTGCGCTACCACCTCACGATCTACGGCACGCCGAATCGCACGACCGCCTGGGGCTGGCGATTCGAAGGGCATCACCTGTCGCTCAACTTCACGCTGGCCGGCGACAAGGCGGTGTCGGACACGCCGAGCTTTTTCGGCGCCAATCCGGCCCTCGTGCCGAGGGGCCTGAAGAAAGGCCTGCGCGTGCTGGCAGAGGAGGAGGACGAGGCGAGGAAACTACTCGGCTCGCTCAGCCCCGCGCAGCGCGGCACCGTTGTGTTCGAGCCGCAGACCTACGGCGAGATCGTCACCGCGAATTCGGAAAAGGTCGACCCGATGAAACCGGTCGGGGTTGCCGCCGCCCAAATGGACGAAAAGCAGCGCGCCCAATTGCTGAAGCTGATCGAAGTCTACGTGCGCAATTTCGAGCCCGCCCTCGCGGCGGCGCGCACAGCCCGCGTACTCGAGGGCGGCATCGAGAAGATCCACTTTGGCTGGGCCGGCGCGACCGAGCGCGGCAAGCCGCACTACTATCGTGTGCAGGGCCCGCTGTTCCTGATCGAATACGATTCATCGCAGAACGGCGGCAACCACATCCACACCGTATGGCGCGATTTCATCGGCGACTTCGGGCGCGACCTGCTTCGCGAGCACGACGAAGGCGTGAAAACTTCAGGCGGCACGCACCGCCACTAGCCACCGGATAGCGCTCCGATTTGCCGCCACGCCTACCCGCCGGCGGGGTTTGCGGCTCTCAGGAGACCGGGTGCGCCTCGAACGGCACGCCGAGCCTTTCGCCCAGTGCGCGCAGTTCACGTTCGATCGCTGGAGGTACGTCCAGGCCCTTATCGAGGGCCGCCCTTTCGAGATCGGCGCCACGGTGCCCGGGCAGCCGCCCTTCGTCGCCGCCCGCTTCGAGGTAGGTGCCTGTCCATTGGGACATGTAGGCGTTGAACACCTCGCGGCTGGCGAACGCCGCCGGATTCACGAACCAGAAGAACGCCGACTCTCTCCCGCCTGCGCCACCCGAAGCCATGGTCGTGGGCCCCCTCTCCAGGGACGCCGCGCTTGCGCTGAAGGCTCCCGCGAGAAGCTCGATCATCATCGACATGCCGATGCCCTTGTGCCCGCCGGTCGGCAGCAGCGGGCCGGCGAGTGCGCGTTCGGCGTCGGTCGTCGGGGCTCCGTCCGAATCCAGCGCCCAGCCCTCGGGGATCGGACGCCCTTCGCGGGCGGCAAGAAGGATGTGGCCGCGCGCCGCCACACTGCAGGCCATGTCGAAGATCAGCGGGTCGGCACCCGGAACGGGGCAACCGAAGGCGAGAGGGTTGTGCCCGATCGCCGGCCCTTTGAATCCCTGCATTGCGAGCAGGGGCGGCGTGTGCTGCCCGAGCATGCAGAACATGCCGGCCTCGGCCGCCGCAATCGCATGCACGCCGAGCGCGCCGAGGTGCCCGATGTCGCGCACCGCCACGAACACCGCCGCCTGATGTTTGAGTTGTTCGAGCCCGAGCGCCACGACGGCGGGCGCCGCCACGTGCCCTATCGCACCATCGGCCTCGAATACGAACACGCCGGCGCGCTGAACGTGCCGCATGTCGGGGCGCGCATTGAACTCGCCGGTCTCCAGGCGCTGCACGTAGGAGGCGACTCGCGTGAGGCCATGGGTGCGCCAGCCGCGCAGGTCGCTGCGCACCAGCAGCGCGGCCGCAGTGCGGGCGTCCGATTGCGGCACGCGGCTGCGCTCGAGGATCGCGGCGGTCCAGGATTCGAGTTCGTTAGGACGGTAGCGTGTCCCGGGAGTGGTCTGTGCCATGGAAAACAGCCTACTCGGCCTTGATGTTGAGGCGCTTGAAAATTGCGGCGTAGCTCGCCGATTCGGCCTTGATCGTTTCGAGAAACGGCTGCCCGGGCTGGCCGGTCACGTCCATCCCCGCGCCGACGAGCTTCTTGACGAGTTCGGCGTCCTTCAGGACGGCGATGATCTCGGATTCAAGCTTGCCGGTGATCTCCGCGGGCGTGCCGGCCGGGGCGAAGAATGCATACCAGACCGGGAAATCAGTCAGCTCCATCCCGGTAGCTTCGGCAAACGTAGGCACGTCCGGCAATACCGCCGAGCGCCTGGGGCTCATGAGCGCGAGGGCTTGCAGCTTGCCCGAGCGGATCAGGCTCACTGCCGGCGGCAGGCCGACGACACCGAAGGTGATCGAGCCTGACATTGCATCGGCCAATACCGGCGGCGCGCCCTTGTAGGGCACCTGCACGAGGTCGAGCCCTGCTTTCTCGCGCATCGCCTCGACCGCAATGTGCATGGCCGAACCGGTCCCTGGCGTGCCATAACTGTATTTGCCGCGCTTTTCCTTGATCAGCGCGAGCAGTTCCTTCATCGTCCGGTGGGGCGCATTGCCCGCACTCACCAGCACCGAAGGCACGGTGACCGTCCTCACCAGCGGCGCAAGATCGCGGACCGGGTCATACGGCACCTGCTGCAGGTTCGGCGTGATGGTGATTTCGATGTTCGAACTCGCGAGGATGGTGTAGCCGTCCGCGGGAGAGCGCGCCACCGCCTGCGTGGCGATCGTGCCTGCTGCACCGGGCCGATTCTCGACGACGATCTGCTGGCCGAGTCGCACGGACAGCGGCTGCGCTATCAGCCTTGCCATGATGTCGACACCGCCGCCCGCGGGGAGCGAGACGATCATGCGAATCGGCTTGTTCGGGTAGGGCTGCGCGGCGGCAGGCAGGGCCACGAAGGTGCAAAGGGCCAGTACGATGGTTTTGACGTTCATAGGTCTCTCCCCGGGAGTACGGCGGCTGGCGCGTCCCGGCGCACGTCAGTCGGCCTTGATGTTGGCGTCGCGCACGAGCCTTCCCCAGCGCTCGACTTCGGCTGCGATGAACGCCTGCGCGCTCTCAGGGGAGCTTGCGACCACTTCGAACCCCTGCTCGCGCACCTTCTGCGTCATTTCGGGCTGGCGCAACGCGTTCATGGACTCCGCGTGGATGCGGGCGATGATTTCCTTCGGCGTACCGGCCGGCACCATCAACCCGGTCCAGTTGGTGATCTCGAAGCCGGGTAGCCCCGCCTCGGCCACCGTCGGCACGTCGGGAATCAGCGCGTGGCGCGCGCTGGTGGTAATGGCGAGCGGGCGCAGCCTGCCGCCTTTGATGTAAGCGATGCACTCGGGCAGGTTCGATACGATGAAGTCGGTGCGTCCACCCACGAGGTCGACGAGCGACGGTGCGCCGCCCTTGTACGGGACATGCTGGAGGTTGACCTTGGTGAGCACCCGGTAGAGTTCGAGGCCCAGGTGCGGCGGGGTGCCATTGCCGCTCGAGCCGGCCAGCAGTTGCCGGCTGCGCCCGAGCGCGGTGAGTTCGGCCAGCGACTTCACCGGCGAGTCCGGATGGACGACCACGACCAGCGGCATGGCGCCCAACACTGAAACCGCGGCGAGGTCTTTGAGGAGGCTGTACTGCGCCTGCGGGAACAGCGTCACGTTCGTCGCGTGCGTAAGCGTCATCGCGAGCCACGTATAGCCGTCGGCCGCCGACTTGGCCGCCATGTCGGCGCCGATCATCGCGTTGCCCCCCGGGCGGTTATCGACCACCACGGACTGCTTCCAGGCCTCCGAGGTTTTCTGCGCCACATTGCGCGCCATGATGTCGGTCGCCCCGCCTGGAGGGAAAGGCACTATGTAGCGGACAGGCTTGGCAGGATAGGCTTGGGCCAGCGCCGCACACGCTGCGGCCAGGGCAGCGGCTGCGAAAGCGCCGCAAAACACTCGACGGGTGATGCTCATGCGATTGCCTCCTTGTGTGCGCGTTTCGCCCCGTCTTTGCGCGGGGCTGCGCGCGATTGCGGATCCTAGCGGGTAATCGCCAGCGCCGCGCCGAACGGCCCGGCACTGACCCTTTGGTAATACAGCGGACAGTCGCGCAGCGTGTAGCCGCGCATCTCCATTACGAAACCGGTGGCGCCGCGCGCAAGGCCCAGCCGGTCGCACGCGCGCGCCCGCAGGCTTTCGAACCTGATGAACTGATCTGCGCGCAGAGTCGGCACCGAGAACTGCTGGCTCAGCAGGTCGCGCAACGAGATCCGCTCCAGCGCCTTGGCGTCGAGCTTGCGCAGCGCCGCGAACTCCGACTCGGGCAGGAAGAACTCGCTGAACAAATCGAATTCGCCGCCCACGCTGATCATGCGTTCGATTCGGATGAACGGCCCGGCCGTGGCGAGAAACTCCGCCCACGGGCCCCGCTGGCGCACGCTCTTGACCGAAAGCACGTGAAGATAGAGCGGGAGGTCCTCGCCGAGATCGTTGCGGAACCTGAGGTAACGTACGTCGGCAGGGCCGAGCTTGCCGCCGGACACGAAGGTCCCTCGCCCATGCTCGCGCACGATCAGTCCGCGGTGCGCGAGCTGTTGAAGCGCCTTCTGTACCGTGCCGACGCTGGCCTTGAGGCTTGCCGCGAGCTGCTCCTCGGAGGGCAGTCGATCGCCCTCGCGCAGCGCCCCGGACTCGATGCGGCCAATGACGGTGTCACAGATGCGCTCGAGCTTGGTCGTCACGCCGCGGCGACCTAGATCGTGGGGCCAAAGCGGCTGATGGCCGTCTCGCGATTGTCGAGGACTTCGCTCGTGGTGCGCGTGCCGGACGCGACCTCCATGGTGTAGTCGTAAAGGCGATCGCCGACATCCGGTACCTTGCTGCCCTTCTCGATCAACTCGGACACGTCCACGTCGATGTTGTCCGGCATGGTACGCAGCGTATTCACGTTGCCGCTCACCTTGACCGTGGGCGACACCATGTTGCCGATCGGGTTGCCGACCCCGGTGCCGAAAAAGATCAGCTGGCAGCCGCCGGCGGCGAACGCCGTCATCGACTCGACGGCGGGCGCCGGCGTCGCCATGAAATGCATGCCTTTCCTGACCGGCGGCTCGCCGTAGTCGAGCACGCCGACGAGCGGACGCGTGCCGGCTTTCGCCATTGCGCCGAGCGCTTTCTCCTCGATCGTGGTCAGGCCGCCGCGGATGTTGTCCGGGGTCGGGTTTGTGCCGCGGATGTCGAGGCCCATCTTCATGGCGTCCTGCTCGAAGCCGACCACCTTGTCCACGAATTCCTTGCGCACTTTGTCGTCGATGGCGCGCGCCGCGAACAAATGCTCCGCGCCGAAGAACTCCGAGGTTTCGCTGATGATGATCGTGCCGCCATCGTCCACCAGCCGGTCGGCCATGCGGCCGATCGCGGGGTTGCACGAAAGGCCCGAAGTGGTGTCCGAGCCTCCGCACTCCACGCCGATCACGAGCGACGAAGCCGGGCACGACTGGCGCCGCAGGCCCGAGGCTTCGATCGCCAGGCGCATGGCCTTGCGGGTGCCGTTGGCCACCGCGTTGATGGTGCCGTCGGGCTGCAGGTGGATGACCTCGATGCGCTTGCCGGTCGGGCGGATTCGCCTGGCGACCTCCTCGGTGGTCATTTCCTCTAGGCCGATCAACAGCACCGAGGCGATGTTGGGGTTCGCGCCCATGCCTGCGAGCGAGTTGTAAGTGATCTCCAGGTCGCGGCCGTACTGGCCACGCACGAACAGCGTCGTGATCGGGATCGTGCCCTCGACCGCATTGCATATCGCCCGCGTGATCGGGTTGCAGTTATCCATGATCGAGAGGACCCCGACCCAGTTGCGCACCCCGATGCTGCCGTTCTTGCGCGGGTAGCCGAGAAAGGTCGCGCTCATTTGGAAGTCCCTGCCTGGTCGCCGCGGCCGCGGACCGACTCGACGTTGTGGATGTGGACATGGGCGCCGGACCTGATTGCAGCGCTCGCCTTGCCGATGATGGTGCCGTACTTGACGATCTCCTGGCCTTCAGAGGTGTCCTTGATGCACACCTTGTGGCCGAAGGGCACGTCGGCCAGCAGCTTGACGGTCCCTTTCGCCTCGCCCTGCAATGCGCAGGCGTCGCCGGCCTTGCCAGTGTCGATAAGCGTTGCCACATTGTCCGATTCGTTCAGCACCAGCGCGCGGGGCATCACCGCCTCCTCAACAAATGGGCCCGGCACGCGCCGGACGGGAACCCAGCATACGCGGCGCCCTTTTGGCGCGTCAAGACCTATATAGGACTGTTGACCACGCCATTTCCGGGCTGTATGGTGCGATCCATGAAAGCCTTCGCCTGCGTTTGGATCGCGGCCACCCTGTTTGCGGTTGCCGCACATGGTCAGCCCAAATGACCTCGCAGGGCGCCGGACGCAAGCCCACTGTCGTTCTGGTCGGGGGCATTTACCATTCCGATGCGGACAAGGTGCTGAGACAACACGCTACTGTGGTGGCCCTAGAGCAACCGGCGCCCCTCGAAATTGCACAGGCGCTGACAAGAGCCGACGCAGCCATCGTGCGCTACCCGCACCTCATCAACGACGCGGTGCTCGACGGCGCCAACGCTCTGGTGATCGTCGCCTCCTCCGGGCGCGGCACGGACTCGATCGACGTGGACGCTTGCACCGCGCACGGCGTCGCGGTGGCCAACAACCCCGGGTACGGCACGGTGCCCGTTTCCGAGCACGCAATTGCCATGATGCTCGCCCTGTCCCGCAACCTCATCGGCAGCGGCAAGGCACTGCGTTCGGGGGGCGCATGGGACAAACGAACGCAACTCGACGTGCGCGACATCAACGGCCGCACGCTCGGGATCGTCGGCCTGGGACTGATCGGCAGCGAGATGACCCGCAAATGCATCGCGGCTTTCCGCATGAAGGTGCTGGCCTACGACCCTTACGTCCCGAAATCGAAGGCCTCCGCGCTAGGCGCGACGATGGTCGAGGACCTCGACGAGCTCCTCGCGCGCGCCGACTTCGTGTCCATGCACCCGGAACTGAACGACGCTTCGCGCGGCATGATCGGGGAGCCGCAACTGCGCCGGATGCAGCGCCACGCCTTCCTGATCAACACCTCGCGCGGCAAGATCGTGCGCCAGGACGCCCTGCACAAGGCGCTCGCAGAACACTGGATCCGCGGCGCGGCGCTCGACGTGTTCGAGGACGAGCCGCTGGCCGAGCCCAGTCCGCTGTGGGACCTCGAGAACCTGATTCTCACTCCGCATGTCGCCGGGCTGTCCGGGGACGCGCTGCGCGAACTGGCCGAGTCGGCCGTCAGCCAGGTGCTGCAGGCGCTGAGCGGGCAGCGCCCGAAACACCTCGTCAACCCGGCCGTGTGGGACGCCGCCCGGGCGCGGCTCGCCTGTACCGCTTAGACATATCCCTGGAAGGCCTGCATGAACATCGCATCGCACCTGGACAAGATCGACCGGTTCGAGAAACTGCGCGCGCGCCTCGACACGATGGGCGATTTCGAGCTCTGGTTCTGGGCCGCCATGAACGCGGGCACCAACGCCGTTAACGCCGCCCTGCATCATGCCGGCGCAACCGTCGCAGACGACGTGTTCCCGACGCAGCCCGGCGTGTACCTCGTTCCCGGCAAGGACGGGGCGCTCGAGCCTGCCTTCCGAGCGCCGGGCGACGTCCTGCATGTGGGCCGCCCTAAGATCGAAAGCAAGCTCCCGACCGACGTGACCGAGATGATGCTGGCGATGGAAGTCATCGAGCACCACCGCGACCCCTGCATCCGCGGCGAGCGAGATGCGACGCCCGAAATTGCAGCCGAATGCGCACAGGCGCTCGCCAAGGTGCTCGCCCTGTTCAGCCAACGCATGTCCACCCCGGGGAAAGCATGGAAGCCCTAGATCACCGCCAGCGCGCCGAACGCATTGAGCGCTCCATCGCCAAGTGCGGGGACGCGGACCACGAGATGAAGATCGAAGGCGCGATGCTCGCTGGGACGCATTGGGTGAACTTCATCCTGCACAGAATGGGCGTCACGGGGGCGAACCTCGACGTCATGCACTCTTACATGCTGACGGTGAACGAACTGCGCAAGTACAGCGTCGCCGATGCCGAAATGATGGCGGCAATCGCCGAGATCGAGGACATCCGCCCGGCCCATGTGCGAGGCAATGTCCCCGGCGGACCTTCGGCGGCCGATCGCGCGCTGTTGCTGCTCGCGACGCTGCGCGGCAAGGCGCAGAAACTGTTCGACTGACCTAGAAAACGATCACGCCCCGGGCGTTCTTCCCCGACTGCATGTCCTCGAAAGCCTGTGGGGCTTCGTCGATCGAGTAGCGCTTGGTGATCAACTCGTCGAGCTTCAGCTTGCCGGCCATGTAGAGCCCGAGCATGCGCGGGAAGTCGACGCGCGGGACGCAGGAGCCGAACATGCTTCCCTGCAGCGTCTTCTCCTCGAACACCATGCCCGGCTGCTTGACCGAGATCATGTCACTGCCTCGCGCGACGCCGACGATCACCGCCTTGCCGCCACGGCCGATGGCCTTGTACGCGGTTCCGGAGAGTTCGCCGTTGCCGACGCACTCGAACGCGTAATCCGCTCCGCCGCCGGTCAGTTTCTTCAACTCCTTCACCGGGTCCTCGCCGGGCTTGAGCAGCAGCGTATGGGTGGCGCCGAAAGTCTTGGCGAACTCGAGCTTCGAGGCCACGGTATCGACAGCGATGATCTGGCGCGCGCCCGCGATTGCCGCACCCTGGATAGAGTTGAGTCCCACGCCGCCGCAGCCGAACACCACCACGCTCGAGCCCGGCTCGACTTTCGCCGTATTGAACACCGCACCCACGCCGGTTGTGACCGCACAACCGACCAGCGCGGCGCGGTCCAGCGGGATCGCCGGATCGATTTTCACCACGTTGGCCATCGACAGGGTCGCGTACTCGGCCATCACGCCGCAGCCCGAAAAAATCCCCAGCGGCTTGCCGGCGGCATCGTGCGTGCGTGTCGTGCCCTCCGGTGGCGTCAACAAGGCCTTGCCCTGCTCGACGCACAACACCGGCCGCCCGCCAGCGCAGAACCGGCAGGTGCCGCACATATAGATGAAATTGGACACCACGTGGTCGCCCACTGCGAGGCCGCTTACGCCCTCGCCCACCTCGACCACCACGCCGGCCGCTTCGTGGCCCAGCACCAGCGGCGGCGGCAGCGGGATCGTGCCGTTGACGGCGGAAAGATCGGAGTGGCACACGCCGCAGGCGGCCATCTTCACCGTGACCTCGCCTCGCTTGGGCGGGTCGACGAGGATCTCCTCGACCACGACCGGCTTGTTCAGTTCGCGATAAACAACCGCCTTGCCTTTGCGCGCCATGTGTTTCTCCCCGTAAGCGAAGTTGCACCTATTCAAACCAAGTATAGCCCGGGTGCTGGTCTAAAATAGTCGCTTTCCCCACTGCAGGAACCCGCCATGGCGAACCACGACAAGTTCTACATCAACGGCCAATGGGCCACGCCTTCCACCAAGGAAACGATTGAAGTGCACAACGCCGGCACAGGCGCGGTGATGGGCTCGGTGCCCGCCGGCGGCGAGAAGGACATGAATGCCGCGGTCGAAGCGGCGCGCGCAGCCTTTGACGGCTGGTCGCAGACGCCGGCGGCCAAGCGCGCGGAGTATCTCGGCAAGATTTCCGCCGGCCTCAAGGCACGCGCCGAGGAGCTTGCGAAGACGATCGCGCAGGAGGTCGGCATGCCGATCAAGATGTCGGCCCGCATCCAGGCCGGGCTGCCGATCGCCACGTTCGGCAACTACGCGAAGATGGCTGGCGAATTCGCCTTCGAAAGCCAGGTCGGCAATTCTCTGGTGGTACGCGACGCAGTCGGCGTGGTCGGCGCCATCACCCCGTGGAATTACCCGCTGCACCAGATTGCGCTCAAGGTGGCGCCCGCGCTTGCCGCAGGCTGCACGGTGGTGCTGAAGCCCTCAGAAGTTGCGCCTTTCAACGCGTTCATCCTCGCCGAAGTGATCCATGAAGCGGGGCTCCCGGCCGGCGTGTTCAACATGGTCACCGGCCTCGGCCCGGTCGTAGGCGAGGCCCTGGTAAAGCACCCGCAGGTCGATGCGATCTCCTTCACGGGTTCCACGCGCGCAGGCAAACGAATCTCCGAACTCGCAGCGCAGACGGTGAAGCGCGTGACGCTGGAACTGGGCGGCAAGTCGGCCTCGGTGATCCTCGACGACGCAGACCTGGCAACCGCGGTCAAAGGGACGGTCGGCAACTGCTACCTCAACTCTGGGCAGACTTGCACGGCGTTCACACGGATGCTGGTTCCCGAGGCGAAATACGAAGAAGCCAAGGCGCTGGCCGCCGAAGCCGCTAAGGCCTATGCACCCGGGGATCCGATGTCGGAGACGACGCGACTCGGGCCGCTCTCCTCGGCCGC
Organism: Betaproteobacteria bacterium; assembly: GCA_947482825.1. Taxonomy (GTDB): domain Bacteria; phylum Pseudomonadota; class Gammaproteobacteria; order Burkholderiales; family SG8-39; genus SZAS-79. Next base: position 70,805 of record CANKMT010000002.1, read on the forward strand.
TCAACTCGACAGAGTCCGCGGGTATATCAACAAGGCGGTCTCTGAAGGCGCGGAACTGGTGACCGGCGGGGCCGAAGCCCCGGAAGGCCTCTCGGGCGGCTATTACGTGAAGCCCACGATTTTCGGCAAGGTCAACCCGAAATCCACGCTCGGGCAGGAAGAAGTCTTCGGGCCGGTGCTCTCGATCATCACTTACAAGGACGAGGAAGACGCGATCCGGATTGCCAATGACACGATCTACGGCCTGGCCGGCGGCGTGTGGTCGGCGGACACGGGGCGCGCGCAGAAAGTGGCGCGACGCCTGCGCGCCGGGCAGATCGACATCAACGGCGGGCCGTTCAACATGAACGCGCCGTTCGGCGGCTTCAAGCAGTCGGGCCACGGGAGGGAAGCAGGCGTCTACGGGCTCGAAGAGTTTCTCGAGTACAAGTCGCTCCAGATGAAGGCCTAGCCGTGGGCGTCAAGCAACTGTTCGACCTCGCCGGCCGCGTTGCGGTCGTCACAGGCGGCTCGCGGGGCCTGGGCCTGCAAATGGCCGAGGCGCTCGGCGAGATGGGCGCGCGAATCGCGATCACCGCGAGGAAGAAAGACGAGCTCGATGAAGCGGTCGCGCATCTGTCTGGACTCGGTATCGAGGCGACGCCCTATCCGAGCGACCTGGGCAAGCGCGAGCAGGTCGAGCCGCTGGCAAGTGCGATCCTCGGGAATTTCGGCAAGGTGGACATCCTGGTCAACAATGCCGGCGCCACCTGGGGCGCGCCCGCCGAAGACCATCCGATGGAAGCCTGGGACAAGCTCGTCAGCCTCAACCTTTCCGGGATGTTTTTCCTCTCTCAGATCGTGGCCAAGCGCTCGATGATCCCGGCCCGGTGGGGTCGCATCATCAACATCGCATCGGTCAACGGCATCCAGGCCACCGACATGCGCTTGTTGAAAAACGCGGCCTACGTGGCGACCAAGCATGGCGTCGTCGGACTCACGCGCCAGCTTGCCACCGAGTGGGGCTGCAACGGCATTACCGTAAACGCGATCTGCCCGGGGTTCTTCCCCTCGAAGATGACCAAGGCCACGCTCGACACTGCGGGCGAGTTCGTGAAGCAGGCGACGCCCACCGGCCGCCTGGGCGGGGACGAGGATCTCAAGGGCCTCACCGTGCTGCTTGCTTCGGACGCATCGCGCCACATCACGGGGCAGGCGATTGCGGTAGACGGGGGCGCATCGATCATATGAGCCTCGCGCAAGACAACGTCGCGTTCGCACTGGATTTCCAGAAAAAGATCCCGTTCGTCGGGCACTTGGGCATCGACGTCGACTCGATCGGCGACGGCAAGGCCACGCTCTCGCTCCAACTGCGGCCGGAACTCACCAACAGCTTCGGTTCGGCGCATGGCGGGGTCATCATGTCGCTCGTCGATGTGGCCCTGTGCACTGCAGCGCGCAGCCAACATCCGGATTCGATCGGCGTGATCACGGTGGACCTCAGCCTGCAGTTCATCGGCGTGGGCAAGGGAAAACTGGTTGCCGAAGGCCGGGTGCTCAAGCCCGGCCGCAACACCGTCTTCACCGAAGGCGAAGTAAGGAACGAGGACGGCTCGCTGGTGGCCAAGGCGATCGGGACTGTCCGGGTGCGAGTGGCCGAGAAGTAGGATTGCTTTAGTGCCCGGGAAGTGGTGCAGTGGCCTTCTGGCCGCTGCCGACGCGGCTCGGGAAAGGGGGGCTGGCCATGGCCGGTCGCGGGGTAGGGGACAGCACAAGCACGCGCGTGCAGGCGGTGAAGCGCAGCGAACTCAAACAGAGGCTCGCCGCGATCCTCGTTGCCGATGTCGCCGGCTATACGCGGCTGATGGCGGGCGATTCCGCGCTCGCTATCTTCGAGACCGCGACAGGCGCCGTCCAGGCGGCCCTCGAGATCCAGAAGGAAACCACGGCTTTCGGGACTCCCCTGCCCGAGGAGCGTCGCATGCGCTACCGGATCGGCCTGCACCTTGGCGACGTGATCCTCAAGCCCGACGGATCCATCTACGGCGACGGGGTAAACATTGCCGCGCGCCTCGAGGCACTGGCCCAGCCCGGCGGAATCATGATCTCCGACGGAATCCGCGGCGCCGTGCTCGGCAAGGTCGCCGCCAACTTCGTCGACCAGGGCGAACAGCAGGTCAAGAACATCGACCATCCGGTCCGGGCCTATGCCTTGCTAGATGGGCCCGCCGCCCCAAAGGCCTCGCCCCCGCAAGCGCCCGCGGCGCTGTCGCTGCCGGACCGCCCCTCGATTGCAGTGCTGCCGTTCGTCAATATCAGCGACGACGCCGAACAGGAATATTTTGCCGACGGCATGGTGGAGGACATCATCACCGAGCTTTCGCGCTTCCAGCGGCTGTTCGTGATCGCGCGCAATACGTCCTTTACCTACAAGGGACGCAACGTCGACGTGCGCAAGGTCGCGCAGGAGCTCGGCGTGCATTTCGTTCTCGAAGGAAGCGTGCGGCGCTCGGGCGACAAGGTCCGGGTCACGGCGCAACTGATTAACGGCGAGACCGGCCAGCATGTATGGGCCGAGCGCTACGAAGACATCCTCTTGGACGTTTTCGAGCTTCAGGAACGCATCACGCGGCAAGTTGTGGCCAGCATGGTGCCGGAGATCGAGACCGAGGAGATGCGGCTGCTGGAACGCGGCAAGCGCCGCTACTCGGAGGCCGACGACCTCGCCTGGCGCGCGGCCAAGACGCTTGCCGACGGCGAGTTCCAGGGCCGGCCCGCGCTGGTCGACGAAGCGCTTCGCCTCGCGAAGCAGGCGGCCGCCGCCAACGCCAGTTGCCAGCAGGCCTGGGCGGTGCTGGCCTCAGGGCACAGTTGGCGCGTTTTTCTCGCGCGGACGCACGACCGCAAGGCCGATCTCGCCGCGACGCGGCAGGCGGCGGACGTCCTCATGCAGCTCGCCCCGAACGACAGCCGCTCGTACTACCTGCGCGGCGTGATCGAATCGCTGACCGGCGAGTTCCCGGCCAGCGTGGAGGATTTGAGAAGGGCGCAATCGCTAAACCCGAACGACGCCCCGCCCCAGTTCTTCCTCTCGCAGCTCGAGGCCTCGGCCGGACAGGTCGAGCGAGCCAAGCAGCTCGCCGCGCAGGCGACGCGGCTTTCGCCCAAGGACCGCTGGGTGAGTACCGCTCACCTCGCCATGGCGACCTGCGCCTTCATCGAAAAGGACCTGCAAGCGCTGCACGAATGGTCGGCCCGCGCGATCCAGAGCCAGCCTTCGCACCCGTTCCGCCGCGTGCTGATGATCGCGTATGCCGCGCAGGTGGGCGACGAGTCGCTGCTCCACGCGAACATCGAGAAGCTTCAATCGTTCGCGCCGGAATTCATCCCGAGCCTGTTCAGCGGCGATAGCGTGCCGTTGCGCCGGCCCGAAGACATGCAGGCGCTGCTCGGGATCCTGCGCAAGGCGGGGTTGCGGGGGCAGCAGTTGCGCTGATTCCCGGTCCGGACCGAAGCATGTTTGCCGCCACGGGCTGCGAGCGCATTTGATCGCGCGTCGCAAATTTCTTGCGCTGGCTGCCACCGCATTCCTGCCGGCACGCGCGCACGGCCAGGCCGGCAGCGTTCCCGCGATCACCGTCTCGACCCTTTCGCCCGGCGCCGCCCTGCCTGACTGGCTCGAGCCGGTCACGTTCGGGGAGAAGGCAAAGCCCACGGAATTCGCGCTGGTCGCGGACGAAGGTCGCACGGTCCTGCGCACGCACGCGCGCGGCTCGGCATCCGGCCTTGCGAGGACGATGCGCGTCAACCCTGCCGAGTTCCCGATCCTCGCGTGGCGGTGGAAGGCGCAAAACCTGGTTGCACGCGGAGGACTGGGGACGAAGGAAGGAGACGATTTCGCGCTACGCCTCTACGTCACCTTCGACCTCGACCCGGACCTGCTTACGCTCGGCGACCGGATGAAGATCTCGCTTGCGCGCGCGTTCTGGGGCGCGAAGCTGCCGTTGGCCGCACTCTGCTACGTCTGGGACCTTCAAGCGCCGCGCGGCGCGATCGTGCCCAACGCCTATACCGACCGGGTGCGCATGGTGGTCGCCGACAGCGGGTCTGCCACGCTTGGACGCTGGGTCGACCGCGAACGCAACCTCGCCGAAGACTTCCGGCTTGCGTTTGGCCTGCCCGTACCCCAGGTCACCAGCGTGATCGTGTCAGCCGACACCGACAATACCGGCGAGAGCACCGAAGCCTTTTTCGGCGACATCGTTTTTCGAAAACAAGCCGGCAGTTAGCGAGCCACCGCGTCGAGGAAAGCCGCGACTTCGCGCAGGACGGTCTTCTCCCCGCCAGCAAGGAATCGCCCGCCCTCGGGTACCGCAAACTGCCTCGAACCCGGCCGCGCGCGAAGAATCCGCGCCCTTTCACCGGCCGGGCTGCGGATGCCGCGATAGTCGGCCGCACCATAGAGGTCGAGGATTGGGAAACCCGGCCCGCCCACCGCATCGAACACGCCATAAAAAGACATCGCCACCCACGCGGACACCGGCGCATCGCTGTTCCGGCGCAAGTAGTCGTTGGCCATGCCCGCACCCATCGCATGAGATACTAAAGAAATGCGGTCCGCCCCCTTGCCTTGCAGGAACTGCATGCCCGCTACGATGCGGCGGGCGGCTTCGGGAAACAACTCGCGTTACGCGCCGCCGTCATCGACCTCGGCAGCGAGCACAGGCATCTGCAATGGCAACGTTGTGTACCCCCGGTCGGCCAGGTACACCCTTAGTTCGCCAGTGAGGCCGTGATCGGGATGCAGTCCCGGGCCATGCATGAGCAGCGCTGCGCCCTTGGCGCGCTCCACAGACGTGTAAAGGGCGAGGAATTCGATGCCATCGCCGGTCCTGAGCTTCAAGGCGTCGCCGACCACGAGGCCGGGCACGATCTCGTCGGCCCAGCGCTTCTCGCGCGCGGTGTCCGAACGCGTCTGTGCGCAGGCCGATGCCGCCGCAAAGGCGAACGCAATCATGAGCAGTACGGGACGGATCGCTGACATGGTGGCGCCGTTTATAGGCAGGCTGGCGATTCTTGCCATTATGGCCATCACAACTTCATGCGCCACGCTGGACACCGTCGAGCGCGAACTCGTTTTCCGACCCCGCACCGAGATTTGGGCAGGCTATTCGCCCGGCATACTCAACGAAGAAGAGGTCTGGATCCCGGTCGGCGCCGGGACCGACCGACTGAGCGGATGGTGGCTGGCCTCCCCGGACGCGAGGTACACCCTGGTGTATTTCCACGGCGCTCGCGTCAACCTCACCGGCAGCGTGTACCGCCTGCGAAGCTTCCGCGATGCGGGTTTCAATGTGCTGGCAATCGACTACCGGGGTTACGGCAGGAGCGCCTCGCTGCTGCCGTCCGAAGCGACCGTCTACGAGGATGCCGAAGCGGCCTGGAACTGGCTCGATGCGCGCGTGCCCGACCGCAGCCGCCGGATCCTTTACGGCCACTCGCTCGGCGGACCGATCGCGGCCGAGGTCGCGCTGCGCGGCGGGGGCGCGGCCGCGCTCGTGCTCGAGTCGTCTTTCACCTCGTTGCAGGAGGTCACGGTGCTGGGCCCCTTGCTCACGCAACGCATGGACCTGCTGGACAAGCTGCGCCGCCTGAACCTGCCGGTGCTCGTGATCCATGGAACCAACGACACGCTGGTGCCGCCCGAAATGGCGCACCGCCTTTTTGACGCCGTGCGCGGCCCCAAGCGCCTGGTCATGGTCGAGGGGGCGACCCATAGCTGGGTGCTGCGCAGGGCAGGCCGCACGGTCTATGCGGCCATGCGCGAGCTCGCCGCCACACCGCAGTGACTCAGCGCGGAGGCGGCGCGCCCGGCGGCAATTTGCTGAACCTGCGCAAGTGCTCAGCGTCCAGTTCGCGGTCTGTCTTGTAATGCACGACCTTAAGGGTCAGGCGCCTCGCGTTCTGCACGCGGTAAGGCACGTCTCTTGACTCCTGCTCCCAATATTGGTCGCCGAGGCGGATGTTTTCGTCGGCGTCCATCATCCAGTTCGCCTTGCTACGTTCGCTGCCGAACAGGAACAGGCGTCCCTTTATACACGAGGTAGACCTCTGCGCCGATCGCCGCCTTGAGCCCGTAATGCACGCCGCTGGCGCAGAAGCCGGCCCGGGCGGGCGCATAGTTGCGCGGATTTGAGTCGAACAGCCGTTTGTTTGCGTCGCTGACAAAACGATAGACGTCGCCGTCGAACATCGACTTGGTCGCCGGGTTGCCTTTCTGCGGCGCCGTCCCCGAGAAATACGACACCGGATCGTTGCCGCGCAACATCACGCGCTCGTCGTCGACGTCTCGCATCGTGTTGTGGACGGTCCCGCAGCCCTGCAGCAAGACGGCGAAGAGGACTGCGATCAGCACTTTCATGGTCAGACTCCCTTTCAGAATTGCAGCAGGCGCCGGATCTCGGCGTAGCGCTGGTTGAGCGCTTCTTCGTTCGCGCCGCCGAGGTTTACGACAGCATAGCGATAACTGCCCAACCACTTCATTTCGCGGGCCAGCGACTGGCCGTGCTTGAGGTACAGCATGATCGCCGCATCGGGGAAACGCCGGCGAACGTCAGCGACCTCGTCCGGGCGCGGATCCCGCTCCAGCGGCCGGCCGTCGAAACGCCGCGACACCAGACTGGCCGCCACGCTGCAGCCGGTGCGTATCGGCGCGACCTGCGGAACGCTTCCGGTGCAAAGGTCGAGCAGCATGCGATGCGGGTTGATCCCGTCGACACGGCGGTAGAGCCCGGCAAGCTGCGAGGCCAGCCGCGGATTGAGTTCGATCAACATGAGGCGATCGGTGTCGGGATCCCAGAACATCTCCAGATTGAAGAACCCGTGGCGGTAGCCCATCCCGGAGAGCAATCGCTCGGCCAGTGCGCGCATCCTCTCCTGCACGGCCGCAGGGACGCGCGAAGGGTAGACGAAACGCTCGAACTGGTCGGTGCCCGGAAACATCACCGCGTCGCACAGGCCGATGAAGGCGACCTTGCCCTCGCGCACGTAGCCGTCCACGTTGACTTCCTGCCCCGCAACCGGGCGCTCGGCGATCAGGTGGTGGGCGTCGATGGTGAAATCCGTGTACATGGGCATCAGATCGTTGAAGGGCTTCACCAGCTTGCGGATGATGAGTTCTTCCATCCAGGAAAATGTCAGGTGCCGCCGCAGTTCGGCAAAATCCTCGACGCGGCGCACGAGCACCGAAAACGTGGCACGGACCGGCTTCACGTACAGCGGGAACGACAGGCCAACGTCAGCTGGATCGCTCACATCGAAAGGGAAAACCGAGAACTCGGGCACGGCCTCAGGCGCGATGCGGCTCTGTTCGAGCCTGGCGTAATACTTGTGCTGCGCTGTGACCACGACCACAGGAGGCGTTCCCGGCAGGCCCAGCCTTTCGGCCACCGCCGCGGCGATCAGGGCGCCGAAGTACTCATTGTTGCTGAACACGCCATCGATGCGGCCGCGCCAGCGCTCCACGAGTTCGTCGATGAAGCGCACGACGTTGAACGTGAGCAGCCGCGCATTCGCCGGGAAACTGAACAGGTCGAAACCGGCGTAGACGAACTCGAAGTCGGCGTAGTCGCCCCGCGAAAATTCGTCGCGGTCCCATTCCTTTGGGAAGACCACCAGGATGCGTTTGCGTTTCATTGCGGTCTTTTGCGCGCAGTCCCGCGCGCGAGGTAATTCGTCCCGAACAGGACAGGTTCCACGCGCAGATCCGCGACATAAGCCTCAAGAAGCCGCCACGGCCGGTCCAGGCCGCGGAAAGTGGTGACATAGGGCCGCGCCTTGACGAGGCGGTAAAGGCGCAGCGGAAACAGCCAGGGAGGCGGATGCTTGATCCCGGCGACCGCTATGCGCGCACCGGGCCGGGTGCTTGCGAAGATCCGCTCGAGCGCCGGTGGGGACTGAAGAACGTCGTGCGTATAGTTGAACAGCACTGCATCGAACTGCAACTCCAACTGCGCTTCCTCCATCGACGCCTCGAAAAGGCTCACATTGCCCCAGCCGGCTGCGGCTACACGCTCCCGCGCGAGGCTAATCATATCCGGACTCACCTCGACGCCGACGACCCGACCTTCCGCGCCGACGGCTTCGCGCAGGAGCGGCAGCGAAAGGCCCGTGCCGCAGGCCACGTCGAGCACCGTTTCGCCGGGCGCCAGCCCGAGCATCCCAACCACCCTGCGGCGCAGGGGCATCGTCCGCGCCGCGCTGGCATCGTAGCCGGGCGCGTGCCTGCGGTACTTTTCGACGGCCTGTTCCACATTGGTTCTATACATACGACGCAAACATCCGGTTGGATGCGTTCATTCCCCGATGGGGTTGGTCGTGCCACAGCGGGAAACCTTGCAGAGCACTGATCAGCGACCTTGCGGTGGATCCGGCAGGCAGCGTCTCCACTGATCGGCCAGCCCAAGGCGCGCCACTTCGCCTTCGACGAACTCACGATCGACCGTCGAGGCGGCAAGGACGAACCGGATGTCGCGCACATGCTTGTCCTGCCCGCCTTCGCGCAGGTATTCGAGCTTGCGCAGGATCACATACTCCGGCGGTGCAATCCACGCACCCCCATCGCCCAGTTCGATTCTGCGGCGATGCGCCAACGCCCAAGCGTGCAGGGGGTCGCGGGCCGCAAGGTAGATATCGGCCTTGAACTGGCTGTCGTGATGGATCAGGTTGAACATCCCTCGCGTGTCGCGCGCGAGCTCCAAACGCAGCGTTTCGTCCGGCGGCACGTAATACGCCGTGTCCGGGAAAGCTGAGCGGAGCGCGACGATGTCCTTGGCCGCGAGTACCAAGACGATATCGACATCTGCGGTCAGGCGCGGCTCTCCATAAACGCTTGCCGCCACCGATCCGGTGACGCAGTAAGGCAGGCCGAGACGCTCGAGAGGTTCGAGAAAAGGCGCGAGCGGGCTAGGTGCCGGCATACAACAGCGACCTTCGCGCCTCCAGCTCGAGCCTTTCCTCGGACCAGCCCGGGTGTGTCATGCGCAGCCCCGCCGCCTTGAGTTGAATTCCCGCATGATAGAGATCGGCGAGCATCTGGAGCTTCTGCGCCGGGGTCATGCGCCTGAATCCCTCGATCTGGACCGGATGGAGCGGTTCGTTCATTGTGGCACCTATCCTACACGCGCAACCGCCGGTGGTATGTGACAGGGACCCGACGCATCAGGCTCGCTTTGCCGCCGGGTCCGACCGCTGGTTCGAAAACTCCGTCACCCCATCGTCGATCCGCGCAAAACGCAGCGTCATGATGTCGCGGGCGTAGTTCTGGGTTGATGCGCTTCGCGCAATCCATTTCTATAATTATTATTGTTATAAAACTATCTTTTATAGGACATTGTGTCATATAATTGATACTATAATGACCTTAACAATCCTCAGCGCCGAAGAACACTGCGCTGCGCTCGGCCAGCGCGTCAGGCAAACGCGCTTGCGCCAGAACCTCACCCAGGCCGAACTCGGCGCGCGGGCCGGCGTATCGCACGGCGCCGTGCGCAAGCTCGAGGCATCCGGTCAAACCACGCTGCTGACCTTCGTGAATTGCCTGCAGGCCCTGGGGCTTGCCAAGGAACTCGAAACCCTCCTGAAACCCGAGCCGCGCTCGATCGCCGATTGGGAGGCCGGCAGACTGGCCCTCACGCGGCGCCGCGCCCGCACGCCGCGCCGCTCATGAACAAGATTCTGGTGATTTACAACGGCTGGGGCGAGCGCTGGACGCTGGGCACCCTGGCCGCCGACGGTGCGACGATTTTGTTCGAGTATTCACCCGAGGCGCTGTCGCACGGACTTGCGTTTTCCCCGTTTCGGATGCCGTTGCGCGCGCAAGTCTACGCCCAAGGCGAAGACTTCTTCGAACGATTGCCGGGCTTCATTGCGGACGCGCTGCCGGATGGCTGGGGCAGAATGCTGATGGATCGCGCGTTTCGCAAAACGGGACGCGAACCACCGACGGTGAGCGTCCTCGAGCGCCTGGCCGTTATCGGCGATCGGGCGATGGGCGCGCTCTCGTTTGAACCCGCGCAAAGACACTCGCTCGCTGCCCACGACATGGCGCTGCTCGGGCTTGCCCGGCGCGTCGATAGCCTGACCGCAGGCGCAAGTGCCGCGATGCTGAACGAACTGGTTCTTGTCGGCGGCTCTCCGCAGGGCGCGCGTCCCAAGGCGGTGGTGCACTACACGCGCGCCAGCGGCCGGATGATTGCCGGTGGCGGCGACAGCACCGAAGGCGAGCCTTGGTTGATAAAATTTCCCGCGCGCGGCGAACATGCCGAAGCCTGCGCCATCGAGGAGCTCTATGCGCGGCTCGCACGTGCCTGCGGGATCGAGATGCCGGAGTCCGCGTATTTCGCTCTGAGCCGCCGCCTTGCCGCGTTCGGTACACGCCGATTCGATCGTCACGACGGCATGCGCGTCCCGGTGCTCACTCTGGCGGGCTGCCTGCACAGCGATTACCGCGTACCAAGTGTCGATGCGATCGATTTCCTGCGCCTCACCAAACTGATGACGCGCGATATGCGCGAGGTGCGGGCCGCGTTCGAGCGTTGTCTGTTCAATCTCGTGTTTCACAACCGGGACGATCATGCAAAGAACCTTTCCTATCGTCTCGGCCGCGACGGGCGCTGGCGTCTGGCTCCCGCGTATGACCTGACCTTCAATCCCGGCCCGCGCGGTCATCACCAGATGGCTTATGCCGGTGAAACGCGCTCGCCCGGGCTCGAGCATGTCGTTGCCGTCGCCGAACAAGGCGAGATCGACGCGGCCACAGCGCGAAAGAGCATCAAACGCATGACCGCGACCGCGGGCAGGCTTGCGAATTTTGTCGAAACATTGCCGATACGCAAGACCACCCTGCGCGCCATTGTCGAAACTGTCGGCGACAACTGCGCGCGCCTCGCGCGGGTTGAGCCGCCGGGGCGAAATTGAATCAGGGCAGCCCCATGTGCTTGGTTACCGAACCGTCAACTGACAGGGTCCCCACTGCAGGGACTGTCGGACCGCAGGACCGCTCTAGGCGCGCTTCGCCAACTCCGCCGCCGGCGGGTTCGAGAACTCCATCACCCCGTCGTCGATGCGGCCAAAGCGCAGCGACATCAAGTCACGCGCGTAGTTCTGGCGCAGTTTCCACGGAGCCTTGGATCCCTGCTTGGGGAACTTGTCGCGCGAACGCAGGATGTAGCCCGAGGAAAAATCGTTCCACGGCTGCTCGGTCACCGTCGGGTCGTTCTGGCGCGGCACGCATTGCGCGTAGCCATGCTTTTGCATGTGATTCAGCAGCCGGCAGACATACTCGCAGGTGAGGTCGCATTTCAGCGTCCACGAAGCATTGGTGTAGCCCAATGACGAGGCGAGGTTCGGCACACCGCTGTACATGAGGGTCTTGTAGCTCATGAGCTTGGCCGGTTCGATTGTCTGTCCGTCGACGCTGATCTCGAGACCGTTGAGAACCTCCAGGTTCAATCCGGTCGCGGTGACGATCAGGTCGGCCTCGAGTTCGGCGCCGGAGGCGAGCTTCACGCCCTTCTCGGTAAAAGTCTCGATCAGGTCGGTGACTACGGAGGCCTTTTTCTTGCGGATCGCAAAGAACAGATCCCCGTCGGGCACCAGGCACATCCGCTGATTCCAGGGCTTGTAGCGCGGCGTGAAATGCCGGTCGACGTCGAAATCCGGCCCGAGATAGGCGCGCACGCCGCCCAGGATCAGCGACTTCACCTTGTCGGGCTTGCGCTGGCACAGATTGTAGAAATACATCTGCAGGAGCACCCGTTTCCAGCGCGAGATCACATAGGCGAACATCGCGGGAAAATGCCTGCGCAGCCAGTTCGACATCGCGTCTTCGGAAGGCCGCGCCACCACATAGGTGGGCGAGCGTTGCAGCATGGTGACGTGCGCGGCGGTCTTCGCCATCTCGGGCAGCAGCGTCACCGCGGTCGCGCCGCTGCCGATCACGAGGACGTGTTTACCCGCGTAGTCGATGTCGTCGGTCCACTTCTGAGGGTGCACGATGCGGCCCTTGAAGCGCTCGACGCCCGGGAACTCGGGGGTGTAGCCCTCCGAATACTTGTAATAGCCGCCGCAAAGAAACAGGAAATTGCAGGTGACCCGTACCGCCACGCCCGCGCTCTCGGCCTCCACTGTCCAGCACGCATCCGCACTCGACCACGCTGCGCGCTTCACCTGATGGTTGTAGCGAATCCGCTTTTCGACGCCGTAGTCATGCGCCGTGTCCTTCACATACTTGAGGATCGCGGGTCCATCGGCGATGGCCTTCGCCTCCTCCCAAGGCTTGAACGAATAACCCAGTGTGTACATGTCGGAGTCGGAGCGCACGCCCGGGTAGCGAAACAGGTCCCAGGTGCCGCCCATGCGGTCGCGGCCTTCCAGAATTGCGTAGGTCCGCCCCGGGCAGTGTTTCTGCAGGTGTACGCCTGCGCCGATGCCAGACAGACCCGCGCCGATGATCAGTACGTCGAAGTGTTGGGTGACCATGCCGGAAGATAGCACCATGCCGCGTGGCGCCGCGCCGGGGCGTTTGCGGGTCGCGGGATCGGCCAGGTGAATGGCAGCACTTCGGCATGAGAGTCAATACTGGAGCGGACTACGCTCAAAAAATGGCAGCAATTCCATTTTTCATTGGCGCTCCGGACCTGCGCGCCGGCGCTCACGCGCTGCGCGCGGGGATCACCACCGGCATCGAAACGAAACCGTGCACGAAGTTGGATTTCGTGCGCACCGGCTCGCCGACCACGTCGATGCGGGGGAAGCGCTTGAGGATCTCTTCCCACAGGACCTTCAGCTGCATCTCGGCCAGCCGGCTGCCCATGCAGTGGTGGATGCCGAAACCAAACGAGAGGTGCCGGCGCGGTTGCTCGCGGTCGATGATGAAGCGGCCCGCGTTCTCGATGGCTTCTTCATCACGATTGCCCGACAGGTACCACATGACGACCTTGTCACCCTTGCGGATGGTCTTGCCGCCGAGCTCAGAATCAGACAGCGCGGTGCGGCGCATGTGCGCAAGCGGCGTCTGCCAGCGGATGATCTCCGGCACCAGGCTCGCAACCAGCGCGGGATTGGCGCGCAGTTTGTCGTACTCGGCCGGATTGCGGTTCAGCGCCAGCAGCCCGCCGCTGATCGAGTTGCGCGTCGTGTCGTTGCCACCGACGATCAGCAGGATGAGGTTGCCGAGGAATTCGGAGGGCTGCATGTTTCGCGTCGCCGGTGCATGCGCCATCATCGAAATCAGGTCATTGCGCGGCTCGGCGTTGACCCGCTCGTTCCACAGGCGCGTGAAGTAGTCCTGGCACTTGCCCAGTTCGGCCCTGCGCATTTCCCACGAGGTGACCGGCCCGTTGCCATCGGGGTCGCCCGTGGCCATGTCCGACCACCACGTGAGCAGCCGCCGCTCCTCGAACGGAAAGTCAAAGAGCGTCGCCAGCATCTGCGTGGTCAGTTCCTTAGACACCCGCTCCACCCAATCGAACTCGGCGCCGACCGGCAGGCCATCGAGAATCCTGCAGACGCGCTCCCGGATCGTCGATTCGAGGTTGGCGAGGTTGCGGGGCCCGACGATCGGGTTGACGGTTTTCCGCTGCGCGTCGTGCCTGGGCGGGTCCATCGAGATGAAGCTCGGGTACATCTCGTCAGGCGGCCGCTCGGCGAGGGCGATCCCGCCAAGCGCGGACTCCGACGAGAACACCGCATGGGTCATGTCCACCGCCATGATGTCGTCGAACCGCGTGACCGACCAATAGGGGCCGTAGCGTTTGCTGTTCGTGCGATGGACCGGGTCTTCCTTGCGCAGCCGCTCGAAATAGAACTCGACGATGTCCTGCTCGAAAAGGTAGCCCTTGCTCACGTCGATCTGTTCGATCGGCATGGCCCAGGCCTTGTCCCGTTCGATGTGCGTTACCGTGGTCTGCATCCGCATGCTCCGCTTGGTCATCGCTTCTCACCGACAGGTTACATCGGTAAGCCTCCCGCGAGGAGGCCCGGTTAAGGTACCGACGGGCTGCGCTTCCCCCGGGAGCCCAGGGAGCGGCCCCACGCCCACGCGCGCTTCACCGCGTGCTCGAAATCATCGACATAGCTGTAGACCACCGGGATCACCAGCAGGCTCAGCAGAGTCGAGGTGATCAGGCCGCCGATCACCGCGGTCGCCATCGGGCTCCTGAACGACGGGTCGGCGATGCCGCCGCCGAACGCGATCGGCAGCATGCCCGCCCCCATGGCGATCGTGGTCATGACGATCGGCCGCGCGCGCTTGTGGCAGGCGTCGAGCAGCGCATCGAGCCGGGACAGGCCGTGTTCGCGGCGCGCCATCACCGCGTATTCCACCAGCAGGATCGAGTTCTTGGTCGCGATCCCCATCAGCATGACCAGGCCGATGAGCGAGGGCATCGAGAAACTTTTTCCCGCAACCAGCAGTGCGACGAAGGCGCCGCCGAGGGACAGCGGCAGCGCGGCGAGGATGGTCACCGGCTGGAGCGCGTCCTTGAAGAGCAGCACCAGCACGATGTAGATGCACAGCACGCCCGAGAGCATCGCAAGGCCGAAGCTTGCGAACAGTTCGCCCATCACCTCGGCGTCCCCCACCGCGGTCTGGCGCACGCCCGCCGGAAGATTGCGCAGGCTGGGCAGCTTCTGCGCCGCCTCGGTCACGTCGCCGAGGGGCTGCCCGGAGAGCTCGATCTCGAAATTCACGTTGCGCGAGCGGTCGTAGCGGTCGATCACCGCCGGGCCGCTGGACAACTCCAGCGCGGCCACCTGCCCCAGCATGACCGGTGGCGCGCCCGGTCGGGCGCTGGGCACGGCGAGCCGCTCGAGCAGGGAAAGGTCCTGGCGCGCAGAGGATGCGAGGCGCACTACCACGGGCACCTGGCGCTCGGCGAGGTTCACCTTGGGCAGGGAAACGTCGTAGTCGCCCACCGTCGCGATACGCAGCGTTTCGCCGATCGCAGCGGTCGTCACGCCGAGGTCCGCGGCACGGGCCAGGTCGGGCCGCACGGCGAGTTCAGGACGCACCAATGACGCGGTGGAGGCGATGCTGCCGATGCCGGGAATCGTGCGCAAGTCCTTCTCCACCGCGCGTGCGGCTTCGGCCAGCACTTGCGGGTCGTCGCCGGCCAGGACGAGCACGTACTTCTCGCCCGATCCACCGAGGCCGACCTTGAAGCGCGCGCCGGGCAGGGCCGTGAGCGCCTCGCGCATGTTCTGCTCGATCACCTGCTTCCTAACCGGCCGGTCGGTCCTTGCGGTGAGCTGGATGGTCAGCGTCGCCCGGCGCACCTCGGCCACGCCCTGCGGCGCGAACGGGTCTGCGCCGGCGGCGCCGCCACCGATGGTCGTATAGACGCCTCTTACGTGCGTGACCATCGACACCAGTGCGCGCGCGCGTTCCGCAGCCGCCTGGGTCTGCGCGAGGGTTGCGCCAGGAGGCAGCTCGACATGCACCTGGGTCTGGGAGTTGTCATCCGGGGGAATGAAGCCGG
Organism: Betaproteobacteria bacterium; assembly: GCA_947482825.1. GTDB lineage: Bacteria > Pseudomonadota > Gammaproteobacteria > Burkholderiales > SG8-39 > SZAS-79. Next base: position 86,323 of record CANKMT010000002.1, read on the forward strand.
TAGGCAGAAGCGGGATCAGCAGGATCGAGCCGGCGAAAAATGCCGCCGAAGCAATCATCGTGAGAAAGCGGTATTTCAGGCACCACGCGGCGAGGCGCATGTAGGCGCGCATCAAGGCACCGTCGCCCGGGTGCGCGGCCACGGGCTTGAGGAGGTACGCGGCCATCATCGGGGTGAGCATGCGCGCCACCAGCAGCGAAGCGAACACGGCGAGCGCCGCGGTCCAGCCGAACTGCTTGAAAAACTTGCCCGGGATGCCGCTCATGAAGGCGGTGGGCAGGAAGACCGCGATCAGCGTGAAGGTGGTGGCGACCACCGCCAAACCGATTTCGTCGGCCGCCTCCATGGCCGCCTGGTAGGGCGCCTTGCCCATGCGCAGGTGGCGCACGATGTTCTCCACCTCGACGATGGCGTCGTCCACCAGCACCCCGACCACCAGCGACATCGCAAGGAGCGTCACCACGTTGACCGAGAAGCCCAGCGCGTACATGCCGATGAATGCGGGAATCACCGACAACGGTAAAGCCACGGCCGAGACGAACGTCGCGCGAAAGTCCCGCAGGAACAGCCACACCACCAGCACCGCGAGCAGCGCCCCTTCGTAGAGCAGCCACATCGAGCCGTCATACTCCTCCTCGACGGGCGTCGCGAAATCGAAGGCTTCGGTGAGGACCAGATCCGGATGTTCGGCCTTGAGGCGGGCAAGCGCCTCGCGCACGCCGCGGCCGACCTCGACCTCGCTCGCGCCCCGGCTTCTCGAGACTTCGAACCCCACCACGGGCTTGCCGTCGAGCAGTGCCGCCGAGCGGCGCTCGGCGACGCTGTCGGTGACAGTGGCGACCTGGTCGAGCCGGATGCGCCGGCCGTCCGACAAGGCGAGCTCGAGCGCGCCGAGCTCGGCCGCAGTCTTCACCATTGCGATCGCACGCACCGGTTGCTCCCCGCCGGACAGGTCGGTCCGGCCGCCGGCGCTTTCCTGCTGCACCTGGCGCAGGCGGCGCGAGATGTCGGCGGCCGTCGCACCCAGCGCCTGCAGCTTCGCCGGATCGAGCGCCACGCTCATCTCGCGCGTCACGCCGCCGACGCGGCTGACCTGCCCGACCCCGCGCACGGTCAGGAGCCGGCGCGTGACGGCATTGTCGACGAACCAGGACAGCGCTTCCTCGTCCATACGCGTCGAAGCTATGGCATAGGCGAGCACCGGCGTGGCCGCGAGGTCGAGCTTGGTGACGATCGGATCGCGTAGGTCGCCGGGCAGGTCGGCGCGCACTCGAGAGACCGCCGAGCGAACGTCGTCGAGCGCTTCCTGCACCGGCTTTTCGAGGCGGAACTCGGTGGTGAGCGTCACCCCGCCGTCCTGGACTTTGGTGTAGATGTGCTTCACGCCCTGCAGGGTGGCGATCGAGTTCTCGATCTTGCGTGCCACGTCCGTTTCCAACTGGGTGGGCGAGGCGCCCGGGAGCGATGCGGAGACCGTGACGGTCGGCAAGTCGAGGTCGGGAAAGTTCTGCACCTTCATCGAAGTGAAGGAGAGCATCCCACCGAAACTGAGAAGGACGAACACCATCAGCGCCGGGACCGGGTTGCGGATCGACCAGGTCGAAAGATTCATTTCGCCACCACGCGCACGAGGTCCCCGTCGGCGAGGAACGCGACGCCCGTGGCCACCACGCGCTCGGTCCCCGTCAGCGTGCCGATGACCTCGACGCGCTCGCCCGAGCGACGCCCGACCTGCACTTTGACCTGCGAAACGCGGTTGCCCGCGCCGAGCACGAAGACATAGGAAAACCCATCGCGCAGCGACACCGCCGCAAGCGGCAAGGTCAATGCGCTCGCGTTGCCGGTGGATATTTCGCCGCGCGCAAACATCCCGGCCTTGAAGTGGCCGCCGCGCGCCGCAGCCGGCGGGACGTCCACGTAGACAAGCGCATTGCGCGACTGCGGATCCACGGTGGGCGCAACGATGCGCACGCGCCCGGTCGCGGTGGCACCGGTCGCCGAAACGATGGTGACCGCCTGGCCGGGACGAATGCGCGCAATCTCGGCGGAAGTCACTTCGGCACGCCACTCGAGCCGGTCGCCGCGGATCAGGCGGAACAGTTCCTGGCCCTGCGGCACGACCGCGCCGACGGTGGCGGTGCGCGCGGAGATACTGCCTGCGTCGGGTGCAACCACCGTGGCAAATCTGAGGCGCAATTCCTGCGCGCTGACCTGCGCGCGAAGCGATTGCATGCGCGCATCGGCGGTCTTCTCGGCAGTCAGGAACTGCGCCACCTGCTGCTGGCTAAGCGCTCCGCTCGACTCCACCTCGCGTGCTCGCGCGGCGTTGGCGCGAGCGTCGGCCAGGGTCGCCTCGGCTTCCGCGAACCCCGCGCGGGCCTGTGCGAGATCGGCCTGGACCCTATCGGCCGCAAACGTCGCGAGCACCTGCCCGCGGGTCACCGCGTCGCCTACGTTCACGCGCACGGAATCCAAACGCAACCCGCCGGACTCGGCGCCGATGATCGCCTCCTGCCACGCGGCGATGCTGCCCGAAGCGTTCACGGTCAGCGCGAGATCGACACGTTGCGGGTTGATCGTGGTCACCGTCAGGGCGGGCTTGCCAGCGGGTTTCGAGGCGGCCTTGTCCTGGGCGTCGCCGGCCGGGGTGAACACGATGCCGCCAAGGGTGAGGAGGCCAACGGCCGCAAATGCGGACGGGAAACGAATTTTCATGGCGTGGTCCGTTGGGGTGATTCGGGTTCCCAGCCGCCACCGACCGCGCGATACAACGCGATCCACGCGCCGACACGCTCCTGGGCGAGCGCAACGACCGTGGCGTCGGAAGCCAGCGAAAGCCGGCGTGCGTCTTCGAGTTCCATCGCGCTTCCGAGGCCGGACTTCAGCCTCGCTTGCGCGGCTTCGACGTTCGCGCGATAGCCGCGCGCGCCGGTCGCAGTGTCGGCTTCACGCGACGCCGCGCTGTCCAGACGTACCATGGCTTCCTCGACTTCGCGCACCGCCACGCGCACCTTCTCGCGATAGACGGATTCGGCCGCGGCATATTGCGCCCGATAAGCGTCCACGTTGGCCGAACGACGCCCGCCGTCGAGCAGCGGCAGCACCAGCGAAGGCCCGATCGACCAGGTGGTCAGCGAAAGCGTGGGGGCCGGGGCGACCGCGATGCGCGTCGGCGTGATGCTCCCCGAGAGCGTGAGGCGCGGATAGCGATCGGCCTCGGCGTGGCCGATGTCGGCGCTCGCCGCCGCAACCCTGCGCTCCGCTGCGGCCACGTCGGGGCGTTGCGCCACTACGCGCGCGGGAATCGCATCGATCCGGAATTGTTGCGGCTCCGGCAATTTCGAGGCGCGCTGCTTTGCGAGCAACGCACGCAACGCCGGTTCCTCGAGCGCCGTAAGAGCGACCAGTCCCTTGATGGAAATATCGCATTGCCCGCGGCGCTGGGAAAGCGCAGCGGCCGACTCGGCAGCCGAGGACTGCGCGAGCGCGACCGTTGCCCGCGACTGGAAGCCCGCCTTCCCCGCCGCTTCGGTCATCGCCGCGGTTGCGGCACGCGAGCGCGCATCGGCGTCCGCCTGCACGACCTGGATCTCGCAGTAGCGATAGTTGAGGTAGGCGTTGGCGACTTCGGCGGCCAGGGACACGCGCGCGTCATGCCATGTGGCGACATTCGCATCCAGCCTCGCCTGCACCGACTCGCGCTGGCGCGCGAGGCTGCCGAACAGGTCGATCTCCCAGCTCGACTGCAGGCCGATCTGGGTTTGCGTTCGAATCGCCACCGGCCCGCCGAACGTGAACGCGGCGCGGTTGGCCGATGCAATCGCATCGAGGTTCGGCGCGCCGGCGACCCCTGCCGCAATGGCGTCAGCCCGCGAGCGTTCGATCGCGGCCGCAGCCTGCGCGAGCGTGGCGCTGTGCGCTTGTGCCGCCGCAATCAGCGAATCGAGAGCGGCGTCGTTGAACTGCGCCCACCAGGCCGCAAGCCGGCGGGGGCTGCCCGCGTGCGGCCGCGCATCGGGAAGCGGCGCATGCCAGGCGGCGGCAGGCGCAGAGGCCGGGGCGTAGTCGGGTCCAAGGCGGCCGAATAGGCCGCTCGCGCATCCGGCAAGGACAGGCAGCACGAAGGAGGCGGCGAGCGTGCGCCGCAAACGCGGTGGGACCCTGATCTTCACGGCGCGCAGTGTAACCGTGGCGGCGGCGGTTGCGCGTGCAAATGTTGGCTGCCCCACGCCGCCGCAGGGCGCCGCGCTTCCCATCCTATTTCTTCGGCGTTTCGAGCCCGCCGACGTAGAAGCGATTCCAGGTCGGCGCGATGACCAGTTCGTTCACGCAGGTGCGCGCCGGCATCGTGGCGATGAAGAGGATCGCCTTGCCGAGGTCCTCGGCCTGCACCATGCGCTCCCGCGCCTCCTTGGACGGTGGCACCGGGCGCGTCCTCAGGATAGGCGTGTCGACTTCTCCCGGTAGCACCGAGCTTCCCCGGATGCCGTTCATGCACTCCTCGATGTTGATCTGTTCGGTCAGCGCGATCACCCCGCGCTTGGTCGCGTTATAGGCTGGACCGGTGAGCCTGGAGGGAAAGCGACCAGCCCACGAAGACACGTTGATGATCAGTCCATCCTTTTGCTTTCGCATCGCGGGCAACACCGAATGCACGCAATAGAACAGGCCCGACAGGTTGATCGCGACCACGTCGTCCCACGCTTCGACCGAGACCACGTCGAAATTGCGCTTGGTCGCGTTGGTGCCTGCGCTGTTGACCAGGATGTCGATGCGGCCGTGTCTGGCGAGGATCGCGTCGGCCGCCGCCTTGACCGCCTTCTTGTCGGCGACGTCGAGCAGGATCGCTTCCGCGCTGCCGAGCGCCTTGAGCTCCTTCTCGGCGGCATCGTTAGTGGCCTTGGTGCGCCCGGAGATCACCACGTGCGCGCCAGCCTTCACGAGCTCGATTGCGCCCGCAAGGCCGATGCCGCTGCCGCCGCCGGTGATCCAGGCGACCTTGCCTTTGAGGGACGCATTTATTCCCATGGTCATCGCTTTGCGTACTGCGTCTTGCCGAAAAGGATCTCGCGTTCCTTGTCGGTATGCGCCCCGGGGCGGCGGCGCTCGGCGAGGATCTCGAGGGCCCGCTTGACGGCCGGGCGCTCGAGGATCGCGTCGCGCCACTTCTTGAGACGCGGGTATTCGTCGGCATTCACGCCCTGCCGCTCCGGGAAACGCAGCCAAGGAACAATCGCCATATCGGCGATCGTGTACTCGTCGCATGCGATGTAGGCCGAGTCCTTCAGTTGGCGATCAATGACGCCGTACAGCCGGTTGGCCTCGTTCCTGTATCGATCCATGGCGTAGGGAATCTTCTCCGGCGCATAGCCAAGGAAATGGTGCGCCTGGCCGAGCATCGGCCCCACACCGCCCATCTGGAACATCAGCCACGAAAGCGTCGACCATTTCTTGGCGAGGTCCTCGGGCAGGAACCGGCCGCTCTTGGAAGCAAGATAGATCAGCATCGCGCCCGACTCGAACATCGACAGCGGCTTGCCGCCGGGACCGTCCGGATCGACCATCGCGGGCATCTTGTTGTTCGGCGAGATCTTGAGGAACTCGGGCGCGAACTGCTCGCCGGCGCCGATGTTGATCGGGTGCACCCGGTAGGGAATGCCCGTCTCCTCCAGCATGATGTGGACCTTGTGCCCGTTGGGCGTCGGCCATGTGTAGAGATCGATCATTTTTTCTCCGAATTGTCAGGTCAGATGAGTTTGACGAGCTGCTTGCCGAAATTCTTTCCCTGCAGGAGGTCGATGAAGCCTTGCGGCGCGTTCTCGATGCCTTGCACCACCGATTCGCGATACTTGATCTTTCCGGCGGCCACCAAACCTGCCAGCGCCTTGATGCCTTCCGGGTAGCGGGCGAGCCAGTCGAACACGATCATGCCCTGCACGCGGATCCGGTTGACGAGGATCGCGCGCACCGTTTTCACGCCGTAGGGCTCGGTGGCGTTGTAGTCGGAGATCAGACCGCAGACAATCATTCGCGAGGCGAAATTCATGCGCATCATGACCGCCTCCATGATCGCGCCGCCGACGTTCTCGAAGTAGACATCGACACCATCCGGGCAGGCTGCGGCGAGGTCTTCGTTGAGCTTGCCGGCCTTGTAGTCGACGCAGGCGTCGAATCCGAGTTCCTTGACCGCATAGTCGCATTTCGCCTTGCCGCCCGCGATGCCGACCACGCGGCAGCCGGAGGCCTTGCCGAGCTGCCCGACCACGCTGCCGACGGCGCCCGTAGCGGCCGACACCACAAGCGTGTTGCCGGCGCGCGGGTGGCCGATTTCATACAGGCCGAAATACGCGGTGAGCCCCGGCATGCCGAGCACGCCAAGATAGTAGGAAAGCGGCACGCCGGCCTTCGCTTCGACCTTGCTGATCTCGCCTCCCTTGGCCACGCCATGCGTCTGCCACCCCAGCGAGGTCAGCACGTGGTCTCCGGCCTTGAAACCCGGATGGTTCGACTCGACGACCTCGCCCACCGTCTGCCCGACCATCACCGCACCGATCGCCACCGGCGGCACATAGCTCTTCGCATCGCTGATGCGGCCGCGCATATAGGGGTCGAGCGACAGCCAATGGTTTTTCACCAGCACCTCGCCGTCCTTCGCCGCAGGCAGGGGCATCGATTCGAGCCGGAAATCCTCGGCCTTCACCCAACCTTGCGGACGGCTGGCAAGCACAATGGCCTTGTTCATCTGGATTCCTCGGGAGGCAAAATTGGGACCGCAATGGTAGCGCAGACGCGCACGAGGAACGCCTCGAGATCAACCCTTGGGTTCGCACCAGGCGGGTTTGCGCTTTTCCAGAAAGGAGCGGATGCCTTCGCCCGCCTCGGCGCCAGCGCGCGCTTCGGCGAGAACTGCGGCCGTCTGCGCACCAAGGCGAGGCGTGATCGCCGACTTTGCGACCCGCGAGAGCAGCTTCTTGGTGCTCGCAAGCGCCTGCGGACCGGCTTGCGCCAGCCGCGCGACCATCTTGCCTACGCAATCGTCGAGTTCGGCCATCGGCACGCATTCGTGTGCAAACCCCAGGCGCTGCGCCTCGCGCGCCGCCAGCCGTTCGCCGGTCAGCATGTAACGCCGGGCCTGTTGCTCGCCCATTGCGCGGACGAGATAGGGACTGATCATTGCTGGCACCAGGCCGATCTTCGTCTCCGGCAGGCAGAACTCGGCTTCGTCGCAGGCCACGATGAGGTCGCTTGCGGCAACCAGACCCATGCCGCCGGCAAACGCCGGGCCGTGCACGCGCGCAATGACCGGTTTGGGAAAAGTGTGGATGCGATAGAGGAGCCCGGCGAAACGACCGGCATCCTTCTTCGCCCTTGCCTGGGTGAACTTGGCGGCTTTCTCCATCCGCCCGAGGTCGCCGCCTGCACAGAACGCCTGCCCTCTGCCTGCAAGTACGACAACCCGCGCAGTGGCATCTTTCTCGAGCGCGGCGAAGGCCTCGCCGATCGCACCGGTGAGTTCCTCGTTGAGGGCGTTGCGCACGTCGGGCCGGTTGAGCCAAAGCCAAGCCGCCGGGCCGCGTCTTTCGATTTCGAGAACCGGCACCGGGAAGCCCCGCCCCTTGCCTAGCCCAGTTGCAAACGCTGGCGCGCCGCGACGTACTCTTTCTTCAACCGGGCGACCACCTCGGCCACCGGCTGGATGGCTTCGATCTGGCCGACTCCCTGACCCGCGCTCCAGATGTCGCGCCAGACTTTCTTCTCCGCGCCGCCCTCGGTGCCGAAATTCATCTTGGAGGGATCCGACTTCGGCAGGTTCTTCGGATCGAAGCCCGCCGCCACCACGCTGTGCTTGAGGTAGTTGCCGTGCACGCCCGAAAAGAGGTCGGTGTAGACGATATCTGCCGCGACCGCCTTGAGGAGTTCCTGTTTGTAGCGCTCCGGCACGCTCGCCTCGGGCGTCGCGAGAAAACGCGTGCCGATATAGGCGAGGTCCGCGCCGGATGCGAGCGCCGCGAGAATCGCATCGCCCGAGGCTATAGCGCCCGAAAGGATGATCGGCCCGTCGAAGAAGCGTCGCACCTCGCCTACGAGGGCAAACGGCGAAAGGGTGCCTGCATGGCCGCCGGCGCCCGCGCACACCAGGATCAATCCGTCGACACCGGCTTCGAGCGCTTTTTCCGCATGGCGCACGCTGATCACGTCGTGAAGGACGATACCTCCGTAGGAATGCACCCCCTCGACCACCTCGTGCGGCGCCCTGAGCGACGTGATCGTGATCGGCACCTTGTGGCGGATGCACACCTCCACGTCGTAGGCGAGGCGGTCGTTCGACTTGTGCACGATCTGGTTGACCGCGAAGGGGGCGACGGTCGCGCCCGGATGCGCCTTGCGGTGGTCCTCGAGTGCTGCCTCGATCTCCGAGAGCCAGGCATCGAGCGTTTCCTTGGGCCGGGCGTTCAGCGCCGGGAAGGAGCCGACCACGCCGGCCTTGCATTGCTCGATCACCAGTCTGGGGTTGCCAGCGATGAACATGGGCGAGCAGATCACCGGCAGCGACAAGTTCTGCAGGATGGGCGGCAGCGACATCAGCGCAGCATTCCGTCTTTGGCGGCCAGGTCCCGCAGCAGCTTCGGCGGCGTGAAGCGCTCGCCGTATTTCTTCGCCAGCTCATCAGCGCGCGCGACGAATTTTCGGCTGCCGATGTTGTTCACGTATTGCAGCGCGCCGCCGGTCCAGGCCGGAAAGCCGATGCCGAAGATCGAACCGATGTTGCCGTCTCCGACATTGGTGAGCACGCCTTCCTCCAGGCAGCGAGCGGTCTCGATGGCCTGGCGGTAAAGGATGCGCTCCTTGAGTTCCTCGAAGTCGTAGCTCGCGCCGGGCTTGCCGAAGACCTTCTTGAGCTCCGGCCAAAGGAATTTCTTCCCTTCCTTCGGGTACTCGTAGAAGCCGCCGCCGGCAGCACGGCCCGGGCGGTTGAACTCCTTCACCATGCGCACGACGACGTCCTGCCCGGGTGCCGGCACGTAAGCCTTGCCCTCGGCCTCCATGTCGGCCTTGGTCTGCTCCATGACATGCAACGAGAGCGACATCGAGGTCTGGTCGATCACCTCGAGCGGGCCCACCGGCATGCCCGCCAGGCGCCCCGCGCTTTCGACCACGGCCGGGGGAATGCCCTCGGAGAGCATCGAGCATCCTTCCATCACGAAAGTGCCGAAGGTGCGGCTGGTGTAGAAACCGCGCGAGTCGTTGACCACGATCGGTGTCTTCGAGATCGCAAGCACGTAGTCGTAGGCGCGCGCCACCGTTTCCGGCGAAGTCTTGGCGCCCTTGATGATTTCCACCAGCGGCATCCGGTCGACCGGAGAGAAGAAATGCAGGCCGATGAAGTTCTCCGGCTTGGCGGATGCGGTTGCCAGACCAGTGATCGGCAAGGTCGAAGTGTTGGATGCAAAGATCCCGCCGGCCACGAGTTTGGGCTCGGATTCCTTCGTCACCTGCGCCTTGAGGTCGCGCTTTTCGAAAACGGCTTCGATGATCAGGTCGCAGCCCGCGAGGTCATCGACGCTGGCCGTCGGCGTGATGAGGTTGAGCGGATCGAGGCTCGCCTTGCGCTTGGTGAGGACAGTCTCGGCATAGCTCCTGCCCTTTTGCGCCGCTTCGATCGTGACGTCCTTGAGCACGCACGGGATGCCACGAGTCGCGGTCGCATACGCGATGCCGCCGCCCATCATGCCGGCGCCGAGGATGCCGACTTTGGCCGGTTTCCAGCGCGGCACGTCCTTGGGCCGCGAGGCTCCGCTCTTGATCGCGGTCAGGTTGAAGAAGAATGCGGTGATCATGTTCTTCGCGACCTGGCCGACCGCGAGTTTCGCGATGTACCTCGACTCGATGCGCATCGCAGTGTCGAAATCGACGTAGGCGCCTTCCACCATGGACGAGAGGATCGCTTCCGGCGCCGGATACAAACCGCGCGTCTTCTCCACGAGCATGGCAGGCGCGACAGCGAGCATCTGCGAGACCGCCGGTGAGTTCGGGTTGCCGCCGGGCATGCGGTAGTCCTTCGCGTCCCAGGGCTGCACTGGCGAAGGGTTGGCCTTGATCCAATCGCGGGCCATCGTCATGGCGTTGGCTGCGTCCTTGGCGAGCCCCTGCAGCAGGCCAAGCTTGGCCGCATCGGCCGGCTTCATCAGTTTGCCTTCGATGAGGTACGGGAAGGCGGCCTGCAATCCGAGAATGCGCGTGAGCTTCGTGACGCCGCCGGCGCCCGGAAGCAAGCCCAGCGTCACCTCGGGAAATCCGAGCTGGATTTTCGCGTCATCGACGCAGATCCGGCAATGCGCGGAGAGCGCGATCTCGAATCCACCGCCCAGCGCGGTGCCGGCGAGCACCGCCACTACCGGCTTACCGAGCTTTTCGAGCTTGCGGAAGTCGGCCTTGATCGCTTCGAGTTCGCGGAACAGCCTGGGTGCATCGGCCGCGCCCAGCTGGACCATGTCTTTCAATTCCGCGCCGGCGAAGAAAGTTTTCTTGGCCGAGGCGAGGATCACGCCGTCGAAAGTGTCCTTCTCCTTTTCCAGGCGGGCAACGTTTTCGGTGAAGGCGTTCTTCCACGCCTCCGACATCGTGTTGACCGATCCCTCGGGCGCATCGAACGTGATCGTGACGACGCGGTCCGAGCCCAATTCATATCGGATGGGTGACATCAGACTCTTTCGATGATGGTCGCGATACCCATGCCGCCGCCGACGCACAGCGTGGCCAGGCCGTAGCGCAGCTTCCTGCGCTCCAGTTCATCGATCAGGGTGCCGATGATCATCGCGCCGGTGGCGCCGAGCGGATGACCCATGGCGATCGAGCCGCCGTTGACGTTGACCTTCTCCTCGGGCACGCCCATTTCCTTCATGAATTTCATCGGCACGACGGCAAATGCTTCGTTGATCTCGAACAGGTCGATCTGGTCGATGGTGAGGCCGGCCTTGAGGAGGGCTTTGCGGGCCGCGGGCATCGGTCCCGTGAGCATGATCGTGGGGTCCGCGCCCGAAAGCGCCGTGGCGACGACGCGCGCGCGCGGCTTGAGGCCGAGCTCGCGCCCCTTGGCTTCCGAGCCGATCAGGACCGCAGCCGCGCCATCGACGATGCCGGAGCTGTTTCCGGCGGTGTGGACGTGGCGAATGCGTTCGACCTGCGGGTAGCGGCGCAGCGCCACCGAGTCGTAGCCCATCGCGCCCATCGCCTCAAACGAGATCTTGAGGGATGCGAGGCCTTCCATCGTCGTATGGCCCTTGATGAACTCGTCCTCGCCGAGGATCACGTCGCCGATCGCGTCCTTGACCGGCACCACGGAATCCTTGAACAGGCCGTTTTCCCTCGCCTTGGCGGCCTTCTTCTGCGAGCCCATGGCGAAGCGATCGACGTCCTCGCGCGAGAACTCTTCCAACGTGGCGATCAGGTCGGCGCCGATGCCCTGCGGGATGAACTGCGTATCGAGCGCCGTCTCCGGATCACAGGCCCATGCGCCGCGGTCGGTGCCAAGCGGCACCCGCGACATCGACTCCACGCCGCCGGCCACCACGAGGTCTTCCCAGTCGGAACGCACTTTCTGCGCGGCCATGTTCACGGCCTCAAGGCCGGAAGCGCAGAAGCGGTTGAGCTGCACGCCCGAGGCGCGAAAATCCCAGCCGGCCGCCAGCGCCGCGGTCTTGGCGATGCACGAGCCCTGCTCGCCCACCGGCGTAACGCAGCCCATGACGACATCATCCACTTGCGAAGTGTCGAGGTCGTTGCGCGACTGGAGTTCCTCGAGAATGCCCTTGAGCAGCGAGATCGGCTTGACCTCGTGCAGCGAACCGTCCCGCTTGCCCTTGCCGCGCGGCGTGCGCAGCGCGGAGTAGATGAATGCTTCGGCCATGGCTGTCTCCTTTGCTTGGTGTTGCCTATTTGGGCTCGCTCAGGCCGATCGACCTGGAGATGACTTCCTTCATGATCTCGTTGGTGCCCCCGTAAATGCGCGCGACCCTCGCATCCACGTAGGCCCGCGCGATCGGGAACTCCCACATGAACCCGTAGCCGCCGTGCAGCTGCAGGCATTCGTCGATGATCTTTCCCTCAAGGTCGGTGGTCCAGTATTTGGCCATTGCCGCGGTCGCAGCATCGAGCTTGCCTTCGAGCAACAGCCCAATGCACTTGTCCACGAAGACGCGCGCAACCTGCGCCTGGGTGACGCACTCGGCGAGCTTGAAGCGCGTGTTCTGGAACCCGGCCACCGGCTTGCCGAACGCCTTGCGCTCGCGCACATAGTCCTTGGTCCACTCGATCGCGGCTTCGGTCTTGGCCACCGCGCCGATCGCGATCTGCATGCGCTCCCATGGGAGTTCCTGCATCAGATAGATGAAGCCGTTGCCTTCCTGCCCGAGCAGGTTCTCGGCCGGCACCTCGACATTGTCGAAAAAGAGCTCCGCCGTGTCCTGCCCCTTGAGGCCCATCTTCTTGAGGCGCTTGCCTTTGGTAAAGCCCTTCATCGTCGTGTCGACCACGATGAGGCTGGTTCCTTTTGCGCCTTTGGTCGGATCGGTCTTGGTGACCACGATCACGAGGTCGGCGTTCCAGCCGTTCGTGATGAAAGTTTTCGAGCCGTTGATCACATAGTAATCGCCTTTCCTCACCGCGGTGGTCTTCACCGACTGCAGGTCCGAGCCGGTGCCCGGTTCGGTCATCGCGATCGCGCCGATCAGTTCGCCCGCTGCCATCTTCGGCAAATACTTTTTCTTGAGAACGTCGGTGCCGTAGCGGTTCAGGTATGGCGCCACGATCTCCGAATGCAGGCTGAAACCGACCGAAGTATTGTTCGCGCGCGCCTGCTCCTCCATCAGGATGACGCTATAGAGCCTGTCGGCGCCCGCACCGCCATATTCCTCGGGCATGGTCGGGCACAGATAGCCGTTGGCGCCCGCTTTCTTCCAGGCATCCCGATCGACGTAGCCCTGTTCCTGCCAATGGTCGTCGTTCGGTTTGACTTCCTCTTCCATGAAACGGCGAACGCTGTCGCGGAAAGTTTCGTGCTCGGGGCTGAACAAAGTGCGCGCAATCATGGCGGCTCACTCATTTTGGTGCGGGGTTTGACGGATCATAGTGCATTGGGAGAGACTGACCAAGCTACTGCCCCGCCTATGAAAACAACCTCTGAAAGTGCGTTTCAAACGGTATTTCGGCCCGGTCTTTTCTCCGGCATGAGCGCCATCGTCACCGGCGGCGGGTCGGGCATCGGTCGCTGCATCGCGCATGAACTCGCAGCGCTCGGGGCGCGCGTAGCTCTGGTCGGGCGCAAGATGGAAAAGCTTGAAGCGGCGGCGAAGGAGATCGCCCAGGCCGGTGGGTCGGCCACCTGCCACAGCTGCGATATCCGCGAGGAAGATCGCGTACGCGAAACCGTCGCTGCGATCGTCGCCGGATTCGGACACATCGATTTCCTCGTCAATAACGCCGGCGGCCAGTTTGCCGCCCCCCTCGAAGCGATCTCCGCCAAAGGCTGGGACACCGTGGTGAGGAACAACCTGACCGGCGGATTCCTCGTTGCACGCGAGTGTTACACCCAATCGATGAAGGCCGCGGCGAAGGCCGGCAACCCTGGCGCAATCGTCAACATCATTGCCGACATGTGGGCCGGGATGCCGGGCATGGGCCACTCGGGCGCCGCGCGCGCCGGCATGCTCAATTTCACCGAAACCGCCTCGCTGGAATGGGCACCGATCCGCGTGAACGCGGTGGCGCCGGGCTGGATTGCCTCGAGCGGCATGGACCACTATCCCGAAGCGATGCGCGATCATATCCGCGCGCTGCCAAAGAAAGTGCCGGCTGGTCGTCTGGGAACAGAGTCGGAAGTGTCCGCCGCCGTGGTCTTCCTGCTTTCACCGGCGGCCGCCTTCATTTCGGGCTCGTGCCTGCGGGTGGACGGCGCGGTGCCGAATGCCAAGCGCGTCTGGGACCATCCGATCGCACGCGGCAAGACGCCGGCGTTCGACGGCTTTCACCTTGCGCAACTGCCGAAGATCCTGCGCGACTGATGCCCGCGATCACCTCCAAGCTCGACGTTGCGAGCAAAGCCTTCCAGCGCAACCGCAGGCGCATGCTCGACCTGGTGGCGCAACTGCGTTCGCTCGAGGCGCGCGCAGCCGATGCCTCGGCCAGGGCCAAACCGCTGTTCGACAAGCGCGGGCAGCTGCTGCCGCGCGAGCGCATTTCGCGCCTGCTCGACCCGGGCGCGCCGTGGCTGGAACTGTCTTCGATCGCGGGCTTCTGCCGCGACAATCCTGATCCCGCGAAGTCGATCCCCGGCGGGGGCATGCTGAGCGGAATCGGCTACGTGAATGGCGTGCGCTCGATGGTGGTAGCGAGCGACTCCGGAATCGACGCCGGCGCGATCCAGGCGATGGGGCGCGAAAAGCTCCTGCGCGCGCAGGACCTTTCGCTCGAGAACAAGCTTCCCTTTGTGCATCTGGTCGAGTCGGCCGGCGCGAATTTGCTCAAGTACAAGGTCGAAGGCTTCATTCACGGCGGCACGATCTTTCGCAACCTTGCCCGCCTTTCGGCCGCCGGAATCCCGGTCGTCACGGTCGTCCACGGATCCTCGACGGCGGGCGGCGCCTATATGCCCGGACTGTCGGACTACGTGATCATGGTGCGCGGCCGCGCCAAGGCCTTCCTGGCCGGCCCGCCGCTCCTGAAAGCGGCGACCGGCGAGATCGCCACCGACGAGGAGCTTGGCGGCGCGGTGATGCACACGCACGTTTCGGGCCTCGGCGAATATCTCGCCGAAGACGATGCCGATGGCATCCGGTATGCGCGGGAAATCCTTGCCCGTCTGGGGTGGAAAGGGACGTCGCTGCCGGGAGGCAAACCGCCGTGCTACGCCGGCGAAGAATTGCTTGGCGTCATGCCCGAGGACTATCGCAAGCCGGTCGACATGCGCGAGGCGATCGCGCGGTTCGTGGACGAATCCGACTTCCTCGATTTCAAGCCCGACTACGGCCTGGCCACGGTCTGCGGCCATGCGGCTATCCAGGGCCTGCCGGTGGGAATCGTCACCAACAACGGGCCCCTGGATCCGGCCGGCGCAAACAAGGCCACGCACTTCATCCAGTCGTGCTGCCAGGCCGGGCTGCCGATCCTCTACCTGCAGAACACCACCGGCTACATCGTTGGCAAGGCTTCCGAAGAGGCCGGCATGATCAAGCATGGCTCGAAGATGATCCAGGCCGTCTCGAACGCAAACGTGCCGCAGATCACGCTGATGTGCGGCGCTTCGTTCGGGGCCGGCAACTACGGGATGTGCGGCCGCGGCTATGCGCCGCGGTTCCTGTTCTCGTGGCCGAACACGCAGACCGCGGTCATGGGCGCCGAGCAGGCGGCGCTCACGATGGCGATCGTCATGGAAGCCGGCGCGAGGCGCAAAGGCCTGGAGCCCGACCACGTGGCCATCGACGCGCTCCAAAGGAAGATCATCGAGAATTTCGAATCGCAATCGAGCGCCTTCGTCACCTCGAGCCTGATGCTCGACGACGGCATCATCGACCCGCGCGACACGAGAAACGTCCTCGGCCTCGCGCTTTCAGTCTGCAAGGACGGCGATGCGCGCACACTGCGTCCCGTCCAGTTCGGCGTAGCCCGCCCATGAAATGGGGCCAGGCTCAATTTTTCGCTATGCGAAAAATCGAGCCTGGCCCCATTTAGGAGGAAACATGCAGTTCAGCCACGAACATGAAGAAATCCGCCGCACGCTCAAGCGCGTGATCGACAACGAGATCAATCCGTATGTCGACGAGTGGGAAAAGGCCGAGCAGTTTCCGGCGCACGAGGTGTTCAAGAAGCTCGGCGACCTTGGCTTGCTGGGCCTGACCAAGCCGGAAGCCTACGGCGGCGCGGGCCTCGATTACAGCTACGCCATGGTCATGGCGGAGACGCTCGGCCACATCAAGTGCGGCGGCGTGCCGATGGCGATCGGGGTGCAGACGGACATGGCCACGCCCGCGCTTGCGCGCTTCGGTTCGGACCAATTGCGCAAGGAATTCCTCGCTCCCTCGATTGCGGGCGACTACGTAGCGTGCATCGGCGTATCCGAGCCGGGCGCCGGATCGGACGTGGCGAGCATCAAGACCTTCGCAAAAAAGGATGGCGACGACTACGTGATCAACGGCTCCAAGATGTGGATCACCAACAGCCTGCAGGCCGACTGGATGTGCGTCCTCGCCAACACTTCGGAGGGTGCGCCTCACAAGACGAAGACGCTGATCTGCCTGCCGATGGATTCCAAGGGCATCGCGAAGACCAAGATCGACAAGATCGGCATGATGTCCTCGGACACCGGCCTGATCCACTTCGACAACGTGCGCGTGCCGCAGAGAAACCGCATCGGCGAGGAGGGCATGGGCTTCACTTACCAGATGATGCAGTTTCAGGAAGAGCGCCTCTGGGCCGCGGCAAGCACGGTGCAGGGGCTAACGCGCAACATCGGCGAGACGATCGACTACATCCGCGAACGCAAGATCTTCGGCCAGGCAGTCCTCGACTTCCAGTACGTCCACTACCGGCTCGCCGAATTGAAGACCGAAGTCGAGGCATTGCGGGCGCTGACCTACCGCGCTTGCGAGTTGTACATTTCTGGGCAGGACGTGACCGAGCTCGCCTCGATGGCCAAGCTCAAGGCCGGACGCCTGCGGCGCGAAGTCTCGGACGCCTGCCTGCAATACTGGGGCGGCATGGGGTTCACCTGGGATAACCCGGTGTCGCGCTCTTATCGCGACGGGCGGCTGGGCTCGATCGGCGGCGGGGCCGACGAAGTGATGCTCGGCATCATCTGCAAGTACATGGGCACGTTGCCGAGGAAATAGGCGCACGATGTTTCGCTCCGTCCTCGTAGCGAATCGCGGCGAAATCGCGCTGCGCGTGTTCCGCACTGCGCGGCGCATGGGCCTGGAATGCATCGCGGTGTATTCCGAGGCCGATCGCGGCTCGCGTCACGTGCGCGAAGCGGATGCGGCCTGCTGCATCGGCCCCGCCGCACCTCGCGAGTCGTACCTGAATATCGGGGCGATCATCGCGGCGGCACGGGCAAGCGGCGTCGCGGCGGTGCATCCGGGTTACGGCTTCCTTGCCGAAAACGCGGACTTCGCGCAAGCCGTGCTCGACGCCGGCCTTGTCTGGGTTGGTCCTTCGCCCGAGGCGATCCGCGCGATGGGCGACAAAGCCAACGCGAAGCACCTCGCACACGCGGCCGGCGTGCCGGTGCTCGAGAGTTTCGATCCGCGCGGACCGATCGAATACCCGGTGATGATCAAGGCCGTCGCAGGCGGCGGCGGGAGGGGCATGCGCCTCGTGCGAACCGCAACCGAACTGCCTTCGTTGCTTGCGTCGGCGAAATCCGAGGCGCTGGCCTCCTTCGGCGACGACCGCGTGATCCTCGAGCGGGCCGTCGAAGCACCCCGCCACGTCGAAGTCCAGTTGCTTGCCGATTCGCAAGGCAACATCGTGCATCTCGGCGAACGCGATTGCTCGGTGCAGCGCCGCCACCAGAAGCTGATCGAGGAAACTCCCTCCCCGGCGGTCGACGCGAACCTTCGCATGAGACTTGGCGAGGCGGCGATCAAGGTTGCGCGATCGGTCCAGTACACGGGCGCCGGCACGGTCGAATGCCTTGTCGATGCAAGAGGCGACTTCTGGTTCATGGAAATGAACACGCGCCTGCAGGTCGAGCACCCGGTCACCGAAATGGTCACGGGCCTTGACCTCGTCGAGTGGCAGCTGCGCGTGGCGGCCGGAGAGCCGCTCGCGTTCAGGCAGGAGGACCTGCGCTTTTTCGGGCACGCGATCGAGGCGCGCCTGTGCGCCGAGGATCCGGCGCGCGGATTCCTGCCGCAGGCCGGCACGATCGCGCTCTGGCAGGCGCCCGGGGGCGTACGAGTCGAGCACGCCCTGGAGTCCGGCGCGGCAATCCCGCCGCACTACGACTCGATGATCGCCAAGATCGTCGCGCACGGCGACACGCGCGACGAAGCGCGCGAGAAACTCGCCCTTGCGCTTGGCAACTGCGTGGCGCTGGGCGTCCCCAACAACGCCGCCTACCTCGCAGCAGTGTTGCGCGATGAAGTGTTCGCCAATGGCGGCGCCACCACGGGTCTGCTGGCCGAGCGCTTCGCCGATTGGAGGGCACCGCTCCCCGGCGAAAGAGTCCTCGACATCGCAAGGTCACTCTATGCGAAGGAATGCGCGCTATCCGCAGGCTTCGGCGAATGGGCCTGCTGGAGCAACTCGCATCGATCGACCGGCAGCGGAGTCCCGGAAGTTCCGCATGTGCGCGACGGCCGCACGCTGCATTTCCTGATGGACGGCGTGTCCTGGGCCTGGCGCGACGCCTCGATGGATCCGCCGGAACGCGCGGCCGCCGGCGCCGCGGACGGCCGGCTGGTCGCCCCGATGAACGGCAAAGTGGCGCAGGTCGGCGCGAAGGCCGGGGATGTGGTCGCTGCCGGGGCCGCGCTCGTCGTGCTCGAGGCGATGAAAATGGAGCACACGCTTGCTGCGCCGGTCGCATTGCGTGTCAGGGCGGTCCATGTCTCGAAAGGGGCGCAGGTGTCGCCCGGGCAATTGCTGGTCGAATTCGAACCTGCCGGACCCGGATGAAAGCCCATCCCTGCCTGACCGAAGAGCACGAGGCATTCCGCGACACCATGCGGCGCTTCGTCGCGAAGGAGATTTCACCTTACGCGACCGAGTGGGACGAGGCCGGCGAATTTCCGCGCGAGATGTACCGCAAGGCCGGGGCTGCGGGCCTTCTCGGCGTCGGCTTCCCCGAAGCGTACGGCGGCACGCCGGCCGACCTGCTGATGCACGTCGTGCTTTCCGAAGAGATCGCGCTGGGCGGGTCCGGCGGGGTGCATGCCAGCCTCTTCTCGCACAGCATCGGCGCGCCGCCGATCGCGAATGCCGGCAGCGAGGAGCTGAAGCACCGCGTGCTTGCCTCGATCATCGCCGGCGAGAAGATCAGCGCGCTTGCGATCACCGAGCCAGCGGGCGGCTCCGACGTGGCGCGGCTGCAAACCAGCGCGAGGCGCGAGGGCAACGAGTACGTAGTCAACGGCGAGAAGACCTTCATAACTTCCGGGATGCGCGCCGACTACTTCACCGTGGCCGTGCGGACCGGCGGTCCGGGCGCGGGCGGCGTTTCGCTGCTGCTGGTCGAGCGCGACCGGCCTGGCTTCACGCGCTTCGAACTGAAAAAGATGGGCTGGTGGTGCTCGGACACCGCAACGCTTCGATTCGACGATTGCCGCGTGCCGGCCGCCAACCTGATCGGCGAGAAGAACGCCGGGTTTCGGATCATCATGCGCAACTTCAATTCCGAGCGCCTCGGAATGTCGGCCGCCGCGGTAGGGTTCGCGCAGGTGTGCTTGGACGACGCAGTGGCCTGGGCGCGCGAGCGTCAGACCTTCGGCAAGCGCCTGGTCGAGCACCAGGCGATCCGCCACAAGCTCATCGACATGCAGATGCGCATCCACGCAGCGCGCGCCATGGTTTACGACACGGCGTACAAACTCACGCAGGCGCCCGCCGACGCGGCCGCGATCGCGCAACTGTGCATGACCAAGAACTTCGCCACACGCACCATGCAGTTCTGCGCCGACGAGGCGGTACAGACGCTCGGCGGCGCCGGATTCGTGCGCGGCTCCCGTGCCGAGCGCGTCTATCGGGAGGTGAAAGTCATGACCATCGGCGGCGGCGCGCAAGAGATCATGAAAGACCTCGCCGCACGCCAGCTGGGCTGGCAGTAGGGCGGCGATGCCGATCAGCGCAGCCGCAGGCGGTCGCGATGCCGGTTCCCTCGCGGCTGGGGCGTCGGTGCGGCGCCTGATGGCCTACGCCGCGGGCATCGGCGCCGAAGACGAGTGCTATTTCGACGATGAGCGCGGCGTCGTCGCGCACCCTGCCTTTTGCGTGTCCCTGGAGTGGCCCGTGGTCAGCAGTCTGGCCTACCTTGCGGCCATCGGCCGCCCTGCCGACGCGCCGCGCGGCGCGATCCATGTGCTGCAGGACTCGCGTTTCCACCGGCTGATCCGCGCTGAAGAAGCGTTGCTTACGTGCGCGCGAATCGCCCAGGTGCGCCAGACCAGTGCCGGCGTGCTCGTGACCAGCCGCGTCGAGACATTCGAGAAAGGCGCGTCTGCGCCGGCCGTTACGACCTGGACCTCCGCGATGTTCCTGCGCGACAAGGTTGAAGGCACCCATTCGCCGGCAGAAGAAGAGCCTCCCGCGCTCAGGAAGGATGCGGACGTGACGGCAGTGCTGCCACAAAGCCTGGCCATCGAGACTTCGCCGGGCCTCGCGCACCGTTATTCCGAATGCGCGTCGATCTGGAATCCGATCCACACCGAGCGCAAGGCGGCGCGCGCCATCGGGTTGCCCGGCATCATCCTGCACGGCACCTGTACCTGGGCGCTTGCGGGACAGGCGCTCATCCATGCCGTGGCCGGCGGCGACCCGCGCAGGCTCCGGCGCCTCGCGGGCCGCTTCAAGGGCATGGTGCTGCCGGGCGACCGGCTGGAGCTTGCTTTTGGCTGCGAAGAAGGGGATGAAGCTGCGAGCAAGTGGCAATTCGCGGTACGCACCCCGCGCGGTGAACTCGCCATCACTCACGGAGTCGCGGAGATCGGGCCATGAACCGGCACGACAAGGAAAAGCGGCTCAAGCGGCTCTTCGAAGAGTCCGTGCCCTTCAACAGGGTGATCGGCCTGAAGGTCGAATCGTTCGA